>JAQUMH010000007.1 GCA_028718185.1 Elusimicrobiota bacterium | reverse complement strand
AAGCGACAAATGAATTAGATTTGTCGTTCGGTATAAAAAGTATCGGCAGGATAAGAATGAATGTTTTTAGACAGCGGAATTCAGTAGCAGCTGCTTTAAGGACAATACCTGAAAAAATACTTACATTTGAGGAACTTGGATTACCGCCGGTGGTATATGATATCATGCGTTTTCAAAAAGGGCTGGTTCTTGTTACAGGTCCCACCGGCTGTGGTAAGACAACTACACTTGCATCAATGATAAATTTTTTGAACGAACATATACAGGGACATATAATGACTATTGAAGACCCTATTGAATATGTTCACCAGCACAAAAAATGTATTATTAACCAAAGAGAAATAGGTTCAGATACTAATTCTTTCCCGACCGCACTTAAATATGTTCTCAGGCAGGACCCTGACATAATACTAATTGGTGAAATGCGCGATCTTGAAACAATTTCGGCAGCACTTACAATTGCTGAAACCGGGCATCTTGTTTTTGGTACTCTTCATACAACAGATGCTCCATCGTCAGTAAATAGGATTATAGACTCTTTCCCGCCGCACCAGCAATCACAGATAAGAAGCCAACTTTCATTTACTTTACAAGCGGTTTTCACACAACAACTTTTGTTAAAATCAGGCGGTATCGGAAGGGTTTTAGCTTGCGAGGTATTAGTGGTTACAGCAGCAGTAAGAAACTTAATTAGAGATATGAAAGCAGAGCAGATATATTTATCTATGCAAACCGGTGGAAAATATGGTATGCAAACGATGAATACTTCCCTTTTTGATTTGATTTCAAGGAAGCAAATAACACAGCAAGCAGCATTGGAAATAACATCCGATGCAGAAGATTTGAAACGGCTTTTACAGAAAAATACTGTAGGAATATAAAAATAATAATATTGTTAAAAAAGTTCTCAATAATGTCATTGCGAGCCTGCCTGCCGGCAGGCGATAGCGAAGCAATCTTGACTTATCGGGATTGCTTCGTCGCAGAGCTTCCCGTCAATGACTAATTACAGTCTTTTTTAACAATCTTAAAATGAAGATTAGGAGATTAAACTATGCCATTATTCGCTTATAGGGTACGAACCACTTCAGGAGAAACGACACGGGGAACAATAGATGCACCTGACCAGACAACTGCTATCAATAAATTGAGAGGACAAAAAGTAATTGTTTTAGAAATTAATCTTGCCAAAAAAAATCCTTTTGAGATGTTGAACAAATATAATCCGCTAAGACCAAGAGTCAAGGCGAAAGATCTTGTTCTTTTTTCAAGGCAGCTATCCACCCTTGTTTCTGCAGGTGTACCCATAGTACAGGGACTTACAATACTTACCGAGCAGATAGAAAATCCTGCATTTAAAAAAGTAGTTGATGAAATTGCAGAAGATATCAAAGCAGGAATTTCAATTGCAGAAGCGATGAAAAAGCAGCCGGAAGCTTTTTCGGAGTTATATGTTGCTATGATAAGAGCCGGTGAAGTCGGCGGTATTTTAGATGTAATTTTGGAACGCTTATCTGCATATTTGGAAGCTGCAGATGCTTTGAAAGGGAAAGTAAAAGGCGCACTTATGTATCCTTCAATAGTTGCGGTAATAGCGGCATCAGTTACAGTGTTTTTGCTTGTTGTCGTTATCCCGACATTTCAGGAAATATTTTCAAGTTTTGGAGCTGACCTGCCTCTCCCGACTAAAATATTAATTGCTATATCAAATCTGTTAAAACGATATATTATACTTTTGATTTTAGGAGTAATTGGAATAGCTGTTGCATTTGTCCAATATTATAAAACAGAAAAAGGTAAATTTCAGATAGATGCTATTTCTTTAAAAGTTCCATTGTTCGGTGAAATGCTAAGAAAAGTTGCCGTTGCAAAATTCACGAGAACTCTCGGGACACTGGTTAAGTCAGGTGTTCCCATATTGCAGGCACTTGATACTGTTGCGCAGACAGCAGGTAATAAAATTATTGAAAGAGCAATTCTTCAGGCAAAAGAATCAATAAGGGAAGGTGAAAAAATAGCAGACCCGCTTAGAAAATCACAAGTATTCCCGCCTATGGTTATTCAAATGATTTCGGTAGGTGAAGAAACAGGAAATTTGGATACAATGCTTAATAAAATCGCAGATTTTTACGATCAGGAAGTAGATGTAGCTGTTAAAGGGTTAACTTCTATGATAGAGCCCATTGTTATATGTGTAATGGGTATTGTCATAGGTGCAATTGTTATTGCAATGTTTATGCCTATGTTCTCTATGGGTGCACTTGCAGGAAAAGCAGGATAAAATGAGTTTTGATACCCTGATAAATCGGGGTCGTGTTCTCGTTCGGTGCAGTGGCTCCGAACTCCGAGCACAGAAAACACTTGACAAAATTAAGAGAATATGTTATTATATAAGTGGTTGGGGAAACCCGCCGGAATGTTATAAAAAAAAGGAGGTGAAAAAAAATGAATAAAATAAAAAAAGGTTTTACCCTTATTGAGCTCATGATCGTGGTCGCTATTATAGGCATTTTAGCTGCAATCGCAATTCCTAAATTCGCCGACCTGATCAGGAAGTCAAAAGAGGGAGCAACAAAAGGTTCTCTTGGTGCACTTCGTTCAGCACTTACCATTTATTATGGTGAGATGGAAGGAACATATCCAATGCCGGGAGTAGCTGAAAATGCCCTTACTACTGAATTCAGTGCAACAACTGGTCCATTTTTAACAAAGTATCTAGACCAGTGTCCTACAGTAAAATTGGGTATTGCTGCTGTTGCAGACAGTAATGCATGTTACTTTAATAGCACCGATGGAGTTGGTATAGGTGCTAATGAAGGTGTATGGTGGTATAAAGGTGCTACCATAGGTGAGATGCATGTTTATGTAAACAACAGGACAGATACCAAGAGTCAGGCTATTACATCATGGTAATAATTTAAATTTTTAATAAAAAAGTCCCTGATTTATCTCAGGGGCTTTTTTATTGACAAAATAAAGGTTTTTATATAGAATACATATTATGAAAAAGGGTTTTACTCTTATTGAGATTATGATTGTGGTTACTGTTATCGGTATACTGGTAACCATTGCAGTTCCTAAATTTACCGATTTAATGCGTCGTGCAAAAGAAGGTTCTACAAAAGGAAACCTCGGTGTTATACGTTCTATTGTAAATATATATTATGCTAAAAATGAAGCATTTTATCCCCCATCACTTGAAAAACTTGTTACAGAATATATTGAACAATTACCGGTAGCGAGAATAGGTGCATATGGACATCCGGACAGAAGAGGTGAAATAACTGCAACGGATGACTCAAGTTTATTCGCTGGCTGGGTTTATCCTGATTCAACATCACATAATTTTGGGAAAGTGTGGGTTAACTGCACACATACTGATACAAAAAGAGAGACAATAAGCGCGTGGTAGAATTATTATTATTTGTTCTTGGGTCACTTTTTGGTTCTTTTGCTAATGTTTGTATAAGACGGCTTCCTTACAGAAAATCCATTGTAAAACCTCCCTCGCATTGCCCCAAATGTTTAATTCCGATCAGATGGAGAGACAATATTCCGATATTAAGTTTTTTACTTCTTAAAGGAAAATGCAGGAATTGCCACACGGCTATTTCTCCTGAATATCCGGTAGTCGAATTTTTAACAGGAATATATTTTTTAGTATCTTATTTGTGTTTTGGGATTTCCACTATTTTTTTTATTTCTGTTTTGCTTGGGTTTTATCTGATTGTAATTTCGTTTATTGACATACACTTAAAAATCATACCTGATGTTTTTTCTGTCTCACTGTTAATCATAGGGCTTATTTTAAGTCCTTTTAATCCTGTATTAACTTCTGGGATTTGGATAAAAAATAGCTTTCTAAATTCTTTATCCGGAGCGATTTCCGGCGGATTACTTCTTTATCTTTTGGCACTAATTGGTTCAAAAATCTATAAAAAAGAGGTAATGGGCGGAGGTGACATAAAACTTATATCTGCAGGTGGGAGTTTTTTAGGCATTAATAATGTTTTTACTGCATTATTTATTGCTTGTTGTATAGGTGGTTTTACAGGTCTAATTTTAATTGTTTTTAAGAAAAAAAAATCCTCAGATTTTATTCCATTCGGTCCCTACATATCACTTGGCATCCTGATTATTTTCTTCGCTAGCCATTTTTAATGTACTGTCGGATAAGTCCCTTTTATATTTGCCAATGCAAATTTCTTACTTGTCATTGCGAGTGAAACGAAGCAATCTCGGTTTTCGAATAACATGTTTTGTGAAGTAATCTAAGTTTCTGTCTCAAGAAGTGAGATTGCTTCCCACCACTGAACCGTTGGCGGGCAGGTGTCACTTTGCTTCTCACAATGACACCTAAATGTAAATAGGGGCACTACTCTAAATATTTCTTTACTCCAAAAAACAAAAATAATAAATATAAAATAATTATTGAAGGAGCACGTAGAAAATCTCCTTTTAATATCATATGCATAGTATAATTAATTAGTGGATTATATTCGCCTTCAGGTAAGTGAATATCAGACGATACAACAGAAAAGATGATTATAAATGAAAGTAATATTAATAAATATAACCCTCTTGTCTTTTTAGCAAAACCGGCAAAAACAACAAGAAAAGGAAGCATAGGTAAAAGTATTCTTGGACCGATAATTTCACCGCCATTTATATTCCAATAAGATGCACAAAGAATAAAAAAGTAAATAATAATTGTCGAGAAGAGAAAAAATTCCTTTTTGTAAGTTGAATAAAAGGTTTTAACACCTAAAAAAACAAAAATCAACCATGGCGAGTAGAAAAACAGACCTCTATATGAACTAATAGTTATTTTAAAAAAATTATTAAAATTAAAGGTTGTTATCCCAAATAGTCCTTTTGACATTTCACTTCTAAATTGTGAGACAGATTCGTAATTATAACCGATAAGGAACGGATTTCCAAAACACAATTTGTTGTAAATACCTAAAATCAGTAAAGATGGAATTATGCCAGTAAGATATTTTCCAATTGACTTTTTGTTTGTACAATAAATATAAACTGTAAAATATAAAAATACCGGAATGACGGTATAATCTGAAATAATTGCTAATCCACATAATAAACCTGAATAAAAGTAATTGTTTTTGTTAAAAATCAGAAAAAATGAAATAAATAAATATAATGAGACAATTTGATATGGATAAAATACAAGTGAAAAAGGGAAAGCAATTGTTGCAAGTGAATATGCGATTAAAATTAGTTTTGCAGTTTTTTCTTCTATTGTAATCGAAAGTAGAAACTTATAAATATAAAATACAAGGATTATAGTGGGTATTGCTGAAAACAAAACCGCAAAAATATATCTATATGCGGGTTTTGGTGCAGGGGGAAAGTTAAAAATCCTCAAGACAGCATAAACGGGTACAGCAAGCAACGAGATACCGGGTGCTTTATCGGTATAATAATGACCGTCTTTGTATGCCTTATCAATTGTAAGTTTTTCATATTTATCAATGTTAAAGGTATGGGTATCAACTATTGAATATGTCAATGCAAGACGGCTTCTTTCATTATCATCAGAAGTTGGAGGTAAAAATAAAAGATAAGAAAAAAATAAAATAATAAGAACTAATTTATTTTTTTGGAATAGATAAAACATTAGTTAATTTTATAAAACTGGCTATTGATACTGTTTCTGCGCGACAAAAAGGTGATATATTCGCTTCTAAAAGTTTCTTTTGTATTATAGTTTTGTTTATATCAAGTTCCATAGAAAGGGAGTTTAATATAGTTTTTCGTCTATGAGCGAATGCCGATTTAACTATTTTAAAGAATCTTTTTTCGTTTGTTTTTTTAATAAGCGGTTTGCTTAAACGTTTAAGTTTTACTACTGTTGATGTTACCTTTGGTTTAGGAAAAAAGCAGGTATTGGAAACGTCAAAAATCTTTTCTACCGTACAAAAGACCTGGCAAGCTATTGACAGGATTCCATAATCGTCGGTCCCGGGAAGAGCTTTAAGCCGTTCTGCAACTTCTTTTTGAACCATTAAAACGGCGGTATCCCAATTATCCAAATGTAATATTTTTCCAATAATAGCGGATGAGATATAATATGGCAGATTTGCAACGAATTTTAATTTTTTTATTCTCGGAGGCGTCCATCTAAGAAAATCTTTATTTATGATTATTATATTGTTGTTATTTTCAAATTTAACGGAAAGATTATTTGTAAGTGTTTTATCAATTTCAATTGCAATTACTTTTTTAGAAATATTTCCTATTTCTTCTGTAAGAATCCCGTTTCCCGGTCCTATTTCGATAATAGTATCAGATGGTAAAATATCTGCTGATGCTGCAATTTTACGTGTTATGTTTTTATCTACAAGGAAGTTCTGTCCAAGGCGGGTTTTCATTCCAATTCGACGTTCCAGTAAACATTATCGATAAACTTTTGCCAGGATGCTTTAATTTTCATTCCGGACTTATAGCATAAGGAAATAGGTCCTTTCCAATCAGGTTTTGACGGTTTGATTAAGAGTTTCATGCCTGCTTCTTGAGGAGTACGATTCGCTTTCTTTAGATTGCATGGAATGCACGAAATAACTACATTCAGCCAATCAGTTGTTCCATTGCGGCTTACAGGGATTACATGTTCAAGGTTAAGTTCACTGGTTGATTTTTTCTTGCCGCAATAACAGCATTTATATTTATAATGTTCATAGATATTTTTTCTTGTAAATTTTATGTCCATTGGAGGGAGTTCATCGTAAAATTTTAAAAGAATTACCTCAGGTATGGCAATTTTGAATGAAGGCGTATGAATATATCCGGAAGAATGGTTTGTTATGTGTTGGGAAATATCTTTCCAATTGGAAAACGAATATAGATTATATTCTTCGTCAACAACGCTAGCGTGGTCAATGTAAAGCAAAGAAAACGCTTTTTGCCAAGTCGTTATGTGAATAGCATAAAATTTTTTATTTAGTACTAATACATCTGACATAATAACACCATCACGCTGAATACCGACCTGCCGTAGTAAAAGTTAGCTATTTTGAAACTGCCGTCATTGCGAGCGTAACGAAGCAATCTTAATTTTTGTTCGGGACATGTTCCATGAAGCAATTTCATGAGATTGCCGCGAGCCGACAAATCGGCTCTCGCAATGACAACTTTAAACTGACTTAACAGAGCAGAAATATTTAATACTTTTAACTATTTTACCTTTTTATTTTTTCTTGTCAACAGACAAGCAAGTTTTATCGCTTCTATCATTGATTGAGGGTCAGCAATTCCTTTTCCTGCGATGTTATATGCGGTGCCATGACCCGGGGAAGTACGGATAAAGGGGAGTCCTACTGTTACATTTACTATTTTATCAGGTTTTAGTAGCTTAAGCGGTACCATTGCCTGGTCATGATACATACAGACAATTAAATCATGTTTGTTATTTTTAATAGCAATATCGGAATTTACAGGTCCTGAAATATTTAATCCTGCTTTTTTTAACATTTTTATAGCCGGAATAATTATCTTTAGTTCTTCATTACCTACAAGACCTTTGTCGCCGCAATGGGGGTTTAATCCGCATACAATTACGCTAGGATTTTTTATATCATATTTATCTTTTATAAAAGAATAAACAATTTTTATGCTTTTTACGATATTTTTTATGTTTAATTTTTTTGCTACGTCTTTTAACGGGATATGTCTTGTCAGGAGAAGTATTTTTAAATCATCAGCGACCATTAACATTTCAAATTCTTTTATGCCAAAATTTTCGGCAAAGAATTCTGTGTGTCCTCTAAATCTGCCGAATGCTGATTTTGAAACAGGACTTGTAACTGTCGCATCAATACATCCTTTTTTTAGTAATTCTATAGTTTTATTTAAAAGAGAAATTGCTGCTTTGTCGCTTTTTTTAGAGGGTTTACCAGGGATAAATTCCAATTTGGTATGTGACGGCAGAAAATTTGTATCTATAACAACAGGTTTACAAATTTTTAATATAGATTTGTCTAAGATTGCTTTTTTTACGATTTCACTACCAATTCCGGAAGGGTCACCGATGGTAATAGCAATTGTTGGTTTGAACATGTTCTACTTTTCAGTTATGGATATAGTTGACTTACTACGCAGGTCTTTCATATATTTTTCATATTGTTCCTGGTTTTGCTCACCCATAAGATACTTTTCGAGGTTATCTTTAACTTGTTCAAAAGTCCTGCTTAGTTTTGCCTGTTTACTATCAATCTTTAGTATATGATAACCGAATTCTGTTTTAAAATAATCGGAAATATCGCCAACCGGCGTTTTAAACGCTACATCCTCAAAAGTTTTGACCATCATACCTTTTACGATGAAACCCAAATTACCGCCGTCTTTAGCACTGCCGGGGTCTTCAGAGTATTCTGATGCGAGTTTTGCGAAGTCTTCGCCTTTTTTCAGTTTTTGCTGCACTTCTTTTATTTTATTTAATGCCAAAGACTCATCTTTTATGGATGCATTCTTTTCACAGCGAATAAGTATATGCCTTACAGAAACTTTTTCAGGTTCATCAAATTTATCTTTATTTTTCTCAAAGTATGTTTTTAAATCTTCGCCCGTAGGTTTGGTTGCTTTGGAAACTACTTCAATGTCCAGTAGTTTGTTAATCATCAAATCTTCACGAACTTTATCGCGGAACTGTGCCATTGTAAGGTTTTGCCTTTTCATCTCAGCATTAAATTCGACTTCTACTTCAACAGGGGTAAGAACTTTATCGCCCTTTTTCTTAAATCTGTCCTTTATAAGTTCTATACCATTTTCCAAATCTCTTTTACTGACTTTAATATCTTTTTTCTTAGCTTCCTGCAGAAGCAATTTCTGATCAATCATCTGGTCAAGGAATTCTTTTTTAATTTCAGCAATTTTTTTATCCAGTTCTTCTTTCTTCAATTCCTCGCCATATTTACTTTTAATTTGCTCTATCATGGGAGTTATTACTTCATCAAAGTCTGCCTGTAAGATAACATCATCATTAACCTTAGCCATTATTTTGTTTATCGTGCTTGCATGAAGGCAGGTTAATGATAAAATATAAAATAAAACGGGGGAAAATAAAACCCAACTCCAATAACTACCTTTATTTTCTTTTTTGTTTTGTGCATATCTTACAATATTCATTTTTTCTCCTTATTCAATATTCAAGCGAAGCAAGGAACTAACCACGTTATTGAGTTATAGGGTTATAGAGTTTTAGGGTCTTATCGTTTTAATTCTATAACTTTCATTTATTTGCTAGTGTTGTTTAATTTATTCTCTTGTCCAAAATTCTTTGAAAGCAATTCATAGTTTATTTCCGGTTTATATTGTTTAGAAATATCTTCCATCCATTTATCAAGTTTTTCTTTTTGAATGACTTGCTTTATTTCAGTTTCAACTTCTTCTAATTTTTTAGCTTTGAGTTGTTTTTTATCGGTAAGTTTTATTATATGGAAACCCAGCGGGGTTTTTACTACATCCGAAACATCACCGATTTTTTTAATATTATATGCAGCATCCTCAAACTCTTTTACATATTGCCTCTTGCCAAAAAAGCCTAAATCTCCGCCTTTTTGGGCTGTCATTTTGTCAATTGATAATTCTTTGGCAAGCTTTTGGAAATCCTCACCTTTTTTAATGCGTTCTAAGATATTTTTTGCATCATTTTCTGTCGGTAAAAGGATATGACTTACTTTAAGTTCCGATGGATTTTCAAAATCGTCCTTATGCTTTTCATAATAATCTTTGACTTCCGTATCACCTAAGGCAGTTTTTTCTTTGACAAACTCATCAACTAAGGTTTCGTCTTTTAACTTTATGTAATTATCTTTCAACCGTTTTTCAAGTTCAGCTAAATTTTTCTTTACTGCAGGTCTGTTCTGGATACCCTGCTTTTTTGCAGCAATAAGAACCATTTTTTCTTTTAACAAAGCGTCTAAATATTGCTTGCGGCCAATATCTGTTGATAAGTAGTCCTGAAGGTTAGGAGGCGCGCTCTGTAGCATCTGTTGGAATTCAGAAAGTGTGATTTTTTCACTGCCTACTTTTGCCAGTACTTTCTCTGATTTGTTTGAACAACCAAAAAGAAAGAAACTAAAACTCAAAAAAACAAAAATCCACAATAAACTGATATAATCAGTTTTTTTGGCACTTAAATTACTTCTTAGTATTTTCACAGTACCTCCAATTAAATAAATCAACAAGCAATTAATTCAAAACTGTTACACGCCTGCGATTCATATTACATGCGGCGAGTATACCAAATTATTTAAAAGATTGCAATAGGTTTTTTATAAAAACAATATTTTTTTTATGAGATAATGATTCCTCAAAAAATATTTCTACTAAGTCATTTTTGATAAATCTGAATTTTTTATTTTTTAATATAGAGAGAATCTTTGAGGGTTCTATTGTTGTGTTTTTAGAAAATTTAATCATAACAGATGAAGGAGAGGATGTTATCTGCAATATTGCAAGTTTTTTTGCCATAAGGCGTATTTCTCCTATAGCCATGAGGTTTTCGACTTCATCAGGGACCCTGCCAAAACGGTCTTTCATTTCTATTTTAATCTCGTTAAGATTTTTTAAGCTATCCGCTGTCAGAATGTTTTTGTAAAATCCAATTCTTAATGCTTCATTGTTTATATAATCTGACGGAATAATAGCATCTACCGAAATGTCAATTTTTGGGATTATTTCTTCTTCTGTTTTTATTCCCTTGATTTCGTTTGAATGTTTTTCAAGAAGTTTTAAATACATATCAAAACCTATCGAATCAACACAACCATGCTGTTTTTTACCTAATATCTCTCCGGCACCTCTTATTTGCAAATCTTTCAGTGCAAGACGGAAGCCTGACCCTAAATTAGCGAATTCTTTTATTGCAACAAGGCGTTTTTCGGCTATTTCAGTAAGTTCTTCCGTTTTGTAGAATAAATAACAATATGCTTTCGTTTTTGACCGACCTACGCGGCCGCGCAACTGATAAAGTTGACTTAATCCAAAGTTTTCTGCTTCTTCAATAATAATAGTATTAACATTAGGAATATCAAGACCTGCCTCTATAATGGTGGTGGAAATCAGGCAATCAAAATCTTTTTTCAAAAATCTTAACATTTTATTTTCAATTTCTTTTGGCGTCATTTTGCTGTGCAAGAAATCAAATTTTACAAAAGGAAATGTTTTTTTTAAATTATATAGACACTTCTCTATTGTTCCAATTTTATTGTGTATATAAAAAATCTGACCACCGCGGGAAAATTCATGCATAACTGCATTTTTGATAATTTGTTCATCATATTCTAAAAGATTAGTCTCAACAGATTGTCTACCGGCAGGCGGCGTTTCTATTGATGACATATTTTTTATTCCTGAAAGAGCCATTGAAAGAGTACGGGGTATGGGAGTTGCAGTAAGGTATAAACAATCAACATTTTTTTTGAGAGATTTTATTTTTTCTTTATCTGCAACACCAAAACGGTGTTCTTCATCAATTATTAAAAGTCCTAAATCACTAAAAGAGATATCTTTGCTTAATAACCGGTGAGTACCGATAATTATATCAACTTTACCATTTTTCAATTCTTCAATAATTTCTTTTTGTTCTTTTTTTGTTTTAAATCTAGAAAGAGTTTTTAATTTTACAGGCCAGTCAGCAAACCTTTCTAAAAACGTTTGTTCGTGTTGTTGGACAAGAATAGTAGTCGGTGCCATAAGGCATACCTGCTTACCTGATAGAACAGCTTTCAATGCAGCCCTCATTGCAACTTCTGTCTTACCAAAACCGGTATCTCCGAAGATACACCTTTCCATAGGGAATTGACCGGTCATATCGTTTTTAACGTCATTAATTGCTTTTATCTGGTCAGGAGTTTCTTCGTAAATAAATTCATTTTCAAACTCTTTTTCATATTGTGAGTCTTTTAAAAACGGTTGTCTATTAACGTTAAATCTTTCAACATAAATTTGTAATAGTTGTTGAGCTAATTTTCTGGCATTTTCATCGGCAATAACTCTTGTTCTTTCCCAAGCGGTGTTGTCAAGTGAGTTTATCTTTGGCGGTTTTTTACTAAGGCCAAAGTATTTTTGCAGTTTTTGAAAATCATTAATGGGAACAAATAGTTTGTCATTATTAGCATACAGGACGGATATGTATTCTGCAGTAATTTCACCGGAAGTTATTTTCTTTAAACCGTCATAAATACCTATTCCGTACTTTTCATGAACAACAAAATCGCCGGTTTTAATATCTGAAAGAGTTTCTAACGGTGTCCCGATTTTTTTGAAGAATTTAGATGTGCGGATTCTCGATTTATATCTGGAAAATATTTCGTTTGTAGTAACAAAAACAATTTTATCATCATCAATGATGAACCCGGAAGAGAGTTGTCCTATAAATATAAAATTTTTAAAGTCAGTCCCTAAAGTTTCAGATAAATGGTTCTTCTCGCCTTCATTGTTAGCTACTATGAAAACTTCAAAATCTTCTTTTTGCCAATTATAAAATTTTTCGCTAAAAAGTTCTAAGTTGCCGTTAAATTCTGATATAGGTAAGTAAGAAACAACATCAGAATCTGTAAAAGTATGCATGGTATGCACACCATTATCTATTCTTTTATTTGCAGTGTCCATATCATGTTTTAAATATTCAAGAATAGTTACTTCTTCTTTTTCTTTAGCAGGTATTATTTCAGTTTCATTAACTTCAGATACAGAACGCTGATTGTTCGGGTCAAAATATTTTATTGTTTCAATTTCGGTTATATTAAAAACGAACCTGACCGGTAAATTAAAGGTTACTACCCAAATATCAATAATTTCACCCCTTATTGAAAATTCGCCGATATCTGTAACTATGTCAACTCTCTCGTAGCCATTTTCTGATAGTTTTGAAACCAGAAAATCCTGATTTATTGTATCACCTTTTTTAATTTTTATTATTGCTTCTTTAAAACTTTCAGGTGAAAATATCTTTTTATCTAATATGTTGGCTGTTGTACATAAACAGATTTTTTCATTCGGAATAATCTGGGAAAGTGTTTTCATTTCCAGGTAAATATTGTTTTCGGGAAAAACAGCAACCTTAAGCGGCGGTTGTCGTAATATTCTTGAAATGGTTAAAATATCTTGAGATACATCATCAGCATCCTCATCATTTTTCATTAGAATAAGAATGTTGTTATATAAATGTTGTTTTTTTATAACAGAATAAGCTAAGGCGCCGGAAAGTTCAAGTGAGTTTAACATTTTACTATAATACTCCAAAACGAAGGAGTCCCGCTTTGCGGGATTGAAGAGCCTGAATTTGCGACCTATACCCAACAGGAGCAAATGTTAGAGCGACCGCAAGGGAGCGTCTCAAAAAAATTTGCTCCCGAGTGTTAATTTTGCTACACATTCAACATGTGCAGTTTGTGGAAACATATCTACAGGTTGAATTTCCACAAGTTTATACTTTTGAGAAAGTATTTTTATGTCTCTTGCAAGCGTTGCCGGATTACATGAAGTGTAAATAATATTTTGCGGTTGAATTTTCAATAGTATATTAAGCATTTCTGCTGAACATCCTATACGCGGAGGATCTAATATGATTATATCGTTTTGGGAAAAATTCATTTTTTTCAAAGTGTAATCGGCATTACCCCTGATAAAATAAGCATTTTTTATTTTATTAATTTTTGCATTTCTTATTGCATCTGAAACTGCGGAAGATACCTCTTCAATCCCGGTGCTTTTTCTGCAGTAAGGCGCCAGGTATAATGATATACCGCCTACTCCCGAATATACATCAATAATATTTTCATTACCTTTGAGCTGGCAGAAGTTTTTAATAGTTTCATAAAGTTTTTCTGTTTGCTGTGTATTTATTTGAAAAAATGAAGTTGGGGAAATCTCAAAAATCGTATTTCCTATGTTTTCTTTTATAGTATCTTTGCCGAAAAGATTAAAATTTTTAATACCCAAAATAACGTTGGTTTTCTCATAATTTATATTTTGATAAACTGATACTATTTCCGGGAACCTTTTTGTTATTCTTCCGACTATTTCTCTAATATGAGGTATAAAATTTATTTTTGAGACAAATATAAGCATAAATTCATTAAAAGCGAAAGATTGTCTCAAAATTATATGTCTTATAATTCCATTTCTTTTATCTTCATTATATGGTTGAATCTTATATTCATTTACTAAATTTCTTATTTCTGTAATTATTTCATTAGCTTTTTGTGACTGTAAAAGACAGTTTTTAATATCAACAATGCGGTGTGATTGCGGATGGAAAAATCCCAGAGTAATTTTTTGCGGTTGACCTCCAAAGGGCATTTGTACTTTATTTCTGTACTTAAACTGGTTATTTGATGGTATTATTTTATTAACTTTTATATCAAAAAAACTCTGGACTATGGCAGTTTTTAATTCAAGCTGGTTTGCGTAGTTTATCATTTGAAGATTACAACCCCCGCAATGAAGACAGGTTGCATAAGTATTTTTTGACGAAAAGTGATAGGGGCATTGAGGGTTCGTGCGATAGCGGGATGGGGAAATTACGGATATAATTTTTGCGCGGGCAAAGTTTTTTTTAACTTCAGTTATTTCAACAAGTAACTTGTCCTGAGGAACTGAATAAGGAATCATTACAACAAGTTTCCCATATGAGGCAATTCCATCACCACCAGTTATAATTTTTCCAATTTCAACATCTATCTTTTGTCCGACAGTAATCATTGTAAATTATATCAAATTTTCAAGAGCTTCTTTACCAGTCATTCCTAATTCTATACCAAAATCCTTTGCTTTTGAAGTCAACGCAACTACTTTTGCTACTAATAGGTCATCTACGGTTTTTACACCTCTTACCATACATGCTGCATCATCCAGTTTTTCTGCGGTCTCCATATTTAAATACCCGCACATAACAAAACCTTTGTCTGCCTGGACAAAAACCAGTACTGCGTTCTGAAATGGAATTTCAATACCCGTAGCTTTCTTATTGCCGATTTTAACTTCAACACTTTTCATAAATTCCTCTTTTTAAAATACAAATTATTAATATACAAATCATTTTAATTTATTTTTCAGCAGTTCGTTAACTAATTTCGGGTTGGCTTTACCTTTAGATTTTTTCATTATTGCACCGACAAGAGCTCCAATTGCCTGCTGTTTACCGGATTTGTATTCAGCAACAGCTTTTTGATTTTCAGCAATTGTTTCATTAACAAGTTTTTCAATTTCCTTCTCATCGGAAATCTGGATTAGTCCTTGTGCTTTAACTATTTCCGAAGCATTTCTGCCGGTATTAAACATCTGCTCGAAAACTGTCTTTGCAATTTTACCGGAAATAGTACCACTTGAAATAAGTTTTATCATTTCAGCGAGATTTTCTGAAGAAATAGGGGAGGAATCAATATCTTTATTTTCAGAGTTAAGTTTACCCAGTAATTCAGTAGTAATCCAGTTGGCTAGTTGCTTCGCAATCAGCTGGATGTTGGACGTGGGAAGAGGAAAGTAGTTAAGACAATTTTCAAAATAATCTGCAAGAGCTTTCTCAGAAGTCAGAACACCGGCATCATATTCCGAAAGTCCCAGTTTGTCCATAAATCTTTTTTTGCGGATTTTTGGAAGTTCAACTAAATTTTTTCTAATTTCTTCAAGAAGTTTTTCACCAACTTCAATCGGTACCAGGTCAGGTTCAGGAAAATACCGGTAGTCATGGGCTTGTTCTTTAGAACGCATAGAAATAGTAGTACCGGATTCTTCATCCCAGAGCCGTGTATCTTGAATAATTTTTTCATTCATCTTCACTGCATTGTTTTGTCTTTCAATTTCATAATTTAGTGCATCGCGGATTGCTTTGAAAGAATTCATGTTTTTAAGTTCTACTTTTACTCCAAGTTTTTTATCTCCGGCAGGACGAATAGAAATATTAGCATCGCATCTTAAAGAACCCTTCTCCATGTCACAATCAGAAACTCCTTGATATTTTAAAATTGTTTTTAAATTGGTAAGATACTGATATGCTTCTTCAGGAGAAGAAATTTCCGGTTCTGATACTATTTCCAGGAGAGGAATTCCTGTTCTGTTTAAATCAACCAGGGAATAATTCAGTTCCTGGGAACCGATAGAATGTAAAAGTTTTCCGGCGTCTTCTTCAAGATGGATTCTTGTTATTCCTATAGGTTTAGTTTTATCATTAATTACTATTTCTAAAACCCCTTTTTCACAGAGTGGAAGTTCATATTGTGATATTTGGTAATTTTTCGGTAAATCAGGATAGAAATAATTTTTTCTGGCAAAAATAGAATGTTTTGCAATTTTACAATCGGTTGCAAGTCCGGTAAGAATAGCAAATTCAACGGCTTTTTTATTTAAAACCGGAAGAACGCCGGGTTGCCCGGTACATACAGGGCAAACATTTGAATTCGGCTCACTGCCAAATTCAGTTGAACATCCGCAAAAAAGTTTTGATTTCGTTTTTAGATGAACATGAACCTCAAGTCCGATAACTGTTTCATAATTTGACATAATTACCTCATAACACTAAAGCGTTCTATGGTTTCCCTCAATTCTTCGGGATTATGTTTCCCTTAATGCTTAGGGATTATGTTCTCGTTCGGTCCAGTGGGTCCGAACTCCGAGCATTAACTCGTTCGGTCCAGTGGGTCCGAACTCCGAGCATTAACTTATGTTCTTGAGTTCTTGTGTTATTTATGTATAACTATAGGAAGACATTAGAACATTAGAACAGAAGTACATTTAAGAACAGAATAACTTTAGAACATTTTTATTTTAACTCACGGGCGACCTTTTCTAATACTTTTAAGTCAGTTGGATATGTTAAATATTTTTTTACTTTATTTATGTTTATCCATCGGATTAATAGAATTTCAGAATCGTGTTGACCTGTTTTTTTTAAAGGAGTCATTAAGAACCATTTAACTTTTTTATTTATGATTTTATGTTGCCGCATAAAATCATATTTTACATTTCCAATCGGTTTAATTATTTTACAAGCATAGCCGGTTTCTTCTTCTACTTCCCGTAATGCAGTAGTTTTGGTTGTTTCACCCTTTTCGATACGTCCTTTTGGGAATGTCCAAACGACTTTATCTTGTAAATTAATAACTTTTACAATTAAAACATTTTTGTTTCTTATTGTTATACCGCCTGCTGCAAATTCTTTCATTTGTAGAATTATACAAAATTAATTTAGTTAAATCAATTGACTTTGTTCAGTCAATTTTATAATATTATACAAATAGGTCAAGTTGTTGCCGGTATGAGGATATTATATGGATGTGATTGAAAAGTTAATTGTAGGACATGTTTTGGTAAAAGAAAGATTGGATTTGTTAGATAAGATTGTTAAAATGATTGATTCGGACGCTTTTGTGTGGGATAATGTTTCGAAGGTTTCTGATTTTTTTGAAAAAGAAATAAAAGTACATTTTCATATTGAAGAAAATATTTTATTTCCCGTGGCAAAAAAAGTTCTTCCAAAAGGTGAACAAAAAATTTTGTTTGAAATTGAAGGAGAACATAAATCTATTTTAAAGAAAATAGAAATATTTAAGCAAGTAGCGGAGAAACATTCAAAATTGCTCACAAAGGATACCAGAAAAGATTTTATTGAAATATCGCAGGATATAATTGAAAATTTGCTGGCACACGCGCAAAAAGAAGACGACAAGTTATTTCCCCTGATTAAACAATTTTTTACATCTGAAAACTACAAAAAGGTCGAAGATTTGTTTTTCAAATATTTAAAAATCTAAATGTCAACAGTATCAATAATAAAATGCGATTCGTATAGCAGTGTTGAACCTGCAATAGCAGAAGCAATAAAGAATATTGGCGGTACGGGGAGATTTTTTAAAAGCGGACAGAAGGTTTTGATAAAACCAAATATTCTTTCAGCAAAATTACCGGAAAAAGCAGTAACTACTCATCCTGAGGTTATAAGAGCAATTATTAGAATTGTGAAAGCATCAGGAGCATTTCCTTCAGTAGGAGAAAGTCCTGGTGGTGTTATTGGTGGAGCGGAAAGATTTTGGGAAAAGAGCGGAATAAAAAGTGTCTGTGAAGAAGAAAAATGTCCGATGCTATTTTTTGAAAGAACAGGAACAGTATGCGTCCCCTCAAAAAATCACAAAAACAAAACATTAAAGGTTTTGGAAATAGCAAAACCCTGTCTTGAATATGACTGTGTAATTTCTGTTCCTAAATTTAAAACACACAATTTCGTTTTTCTTACGGGTGCAGTTAAGAATCTATATGGTTGTATACCCGGTTTAAGAAAATCAATGTATCATAAATTCGCTCCGCATCCTGAAGATTTTTCGGAAATTATTGTTGATATTTTAGCTATAGTAAAACCAAAACTTTCAATCATGGACGCTGTTGTCGGAATGGAAGGTAACGGTCCTTCTTCCGGTAAAATAAAAAAAATTGGGCTGATAATGGCTGCCGATGATGCAGTTGCTATGGATACTGTAATGAGTGAAATAGCAGGATTTAATCCTAAAAAAATATTTTATTTAAATTCTGCCTTTGAACTTGGACTTGGTAATAATAGTTTAGAAAAAATCAGTATTGTTGGTGAAAAGATAGAAAATGTAAAATTAAAGAATTTTAAAATACCCTCAAATTTTTATATACATTTTATGCCAAAACAGCTTGCAAAAGTATTGGGAAAGTTTATAACAGCGGTTCCTGAAGTAAATGGAAACAAATGTACAAAATGTATGGTCTGTATAAATACTTGTCCGGTAAAAGCAATTAATTTAAAAATAATACCGGAAGTTGATAAAACTAAATGTATTTTGTGCCTTTGCTGTAACGAGCTCTGCCCTCAGGATGCTGTGCAAATAAAATATTCTTTGCTTGTAAGGTTTTTTTTATTTTTAAGAAAAATTAAAAAATTTAAGATATAAATATATTCCGCCTTGGGGGCTATTTATTTATGGATAATAAAATAATACAAAGAAAAAAGATTTTAATTAACAAGAGAGTTCAAATAAAATATACTGCAATTATAATGGGTTTATTGTTTGTTATGATTGTTATAATGGGAAGAGATTTTTATTATGCAATAAAAACCATATTTACAAAAGCTTTTATTGCTGATGAAATCAGTCGGAATCTTACTGCTTTTTATGTTGTTTTTATTGTTAAATCTTTTGTTTTTATGGTGCTTGCTGCCGGTATAACAATTTATTTTTCTCATAGAGTTACAGGACCAATTTACAGACTTGAAAAAGATTTATTAATTATGATTTCCGAAGGGGATCTCACTAAACAGTTTCGCTTAAGGAAAAACGACGAGTTTAAGGAATTATCCGATGCATTAAATGCTATGGTATCAAATCTTAGAACCAGGCTGCTTGTATCCGAGCAGTTTCACGAAGAAGCCAGAGCTCATTTAAATGAAGTATTGAAAATTTTGAAAGAAAAAGAGACAATAACGAAGGAAGATAAGAATTTAATTGTTTCAAAAATTGAAGACATATCTAATTTTTCCGCAGTTTCACCTGTAAGTTTTAAAATATAACTATTAGTGTAGATGTAAATATTATGAAAATATTAATAGTAAATATCTTCTAAGGACTGAAATAGCATTCTATGCATAAAATACTATTTATGCATACCCCAAGTAAAAAAAAATACAAAATTAAAAAAAAGACTTGACAAAACCTGTAAAATACTTTATAATAATAACACTATGGAATTACCGATACAATTAAAAGGTATAACAGAAAAACTTAAAAAAATAAAACTTCCTATTCCTTTTTCTAAGACAAAGCAAATTGTCGGAGTGGATGTCGGAAATTATTCCGTAAAAGTTGTACAGTTAAAACAGGTAGGCGGAAAATGGTCTCTTGAAAAATATGCATCTGCAATTGCAACCAATCCTGACTCGGCGGAAGTTACCCCGTTGGAGAAAAAACAGTTTGCAATTGAAGCAATAAAAAAAATTATAGCCGAGCAGAAGATTACCGTAAAAGATGCAGCAACTTCAGTATCCGGCAACTCGGTAATTGTAAGATATGTAAAATTTCCTAAACTAACCCCTGAACAACTTTCAAAGACAATTCAATTTGAAGCCGAACCGTTCATTCCGTTTCCAATTCAAGATGTAAATATAAGTTTTCAGATATTAGGTGACGTGATAGAAGACGGTTCTCAGAAAATGGAAACAATCCTTGTCGCTGCTAAAAAAGAAGTTATACAAAATAAAATTGAGATTCTGCTTGAAGCCGGACTGAGACCGGTTGTGGTTGATGTTGATTCTTTTGCTCTTGAAAATGCACTTGACATAAATGCAACAGAGGGAGAACTTAAAAATGTTTGTCTTGTGATAAACTGCGGGACTACAACAACTAACATCAGCATAGTTGAAGATGGTACTTCAAGAGTAGTAAGGGATGTTTTCACGGCATCGTTAAGTTTTACAAAAGCGGTTCAACGGAATCTTCAGATTGACTGGAAACAGGCAGAAGAAAAGAAAATGAAGTTTGGGATTCTTGTGACACCGGAGGAAAAAGAAGCGGCACTCTCACAAGGTAATGATGAAGCATTACAACTTTCAACAATTTTTATTTCGCCGGCAAGGGAACTAGTTGCAGAATGTCAACGTTCAATTGATTTTTATCAAACTCAAGCAACAACAGAAAAACAAATAAATAAAGTATTTTTGTGCGGTGCAGGCGGACTTCTCAAAGGGCTCGATAAGTATATTGAATCTCAGATCCATTTGCCTGTTGAAATATTAAATCCATTTTCAAAGATAGCAGATGAAGCTATTCTTTCATCCGGTGATGTTAAAAGATTTTCACAATATGCGGTAGCGGTAGGGCTTGCAACCAGAAGAAGAGGCGATGTAAAGTAATATTATGACGAAAATAAATTTAATTCCCAAAGAAGCTATAATAAAGGAAGACTATCCTGAATTAACAATTTTGGCGGTATCCTGTATAGCTTTATTAATAATTGTCCTAGGATATAGTTATACTTTAAAAGTAAAGAAACGAATTGCACTTAAGAGAGAAATTGAAGCAGTACAAAATGAACTTGCACAACTGCAAACTACTATTGACCAGATTGCGCGGTTAAAAGCACAAAAAGATGCGCTTAATACCAAAAAAACCGCTCTTGAGGGACTTATTAAAACACGGCTTGTTTATCCTATATTAATGGAAGATGTTGTAAAAATACTACCTGCAGGAACATGGCTCCTAAATCTTAATACAAAAACCGGAGATCCATCAACATTATTGACTTTTAATGCGACTGCTTATGATAATTATATTATTGCGGATTTATTACAGGCATTGGAAGACTCACAAATATTTAAGAATCCTGAAATAAGCGGAATAACATCAGCAGCCAGTGACAAAGGAGCTAGTTTAAAGCAGTTTTCAATAAATGTAAACTATATTAATCAGGAATGGAAGTAAAATAATGAGTAAGTATAATTTGTATTTTTAATTATTATGAAAAAATTAAATAATCAAGAAAAAGCTGTTATAGGAGTTCTGATTATTGCCGGTTTTTGGGTATATTGGAAGTATCTTTATAAACCCATAACAAGCGAGATTACCAAATTGCAGGAAGAGCTATCACAAAAACAATCGCAACTTGAAGCAACCCGTCAAGCAGCACAGGAACTGGAAGTTCTACAAGCTGAGTTTAAGATTCTTGAAATTGAGGCACGGGAAATGGAGAAAAAACTTCCGAAATCAAAAGAACTTCCAAAACTTATCAGAGACATAACGAGAAGTTTGGAAAAATATAGATTGAGTGTACAGAGTTTTGTTCCTGGCAAAGAAATGCCAAAACCTTATTTTTCTGAAATACCGATAACGTTACAATTAACAGGAAGTTATCATAATCTTGCTAATTTTCTTGCCGAGATAGGGCAATATGAACGTGTAATAAATACATATGATGTTGTTTTAACTCCTAAGGTGCCGTCTAAGGAATCTCCGGATTCCATGTCTGCATCTTTGAAGCTCGTAACATATATGGCTAAATAGATTATGATTAAAAAAATAAAATTAAAAATTAAAAAAAATGAGGTAGGTTGTTTTAAGGGTATTCGGCTGCAGAGTAAATCTCAGGGAATGTTATCTGCTAAAAGAATAATAATGTTAGCTTTTAATTTAACATTTTTATTTTTTATTTGTTTCTTCATTGCATGTGGAAAAAAATCGTCTGACAAAATAGATGCTTCCCAGCAAGTAACACCAAGACCTAAACCTAAGATTCCTGAATATGTCCCTCCGGTACCTCCAAAAAAATATACATATAAAGGAGGAGCATATCGTGATCCCCTTATACCCGGAGGTGGATCTTCTGCATATTCTATTTCAGGTTTATCATCCGAAGGTACTGAGATACTAACAAATGAAAAACTTGCTACTTTGCAGATTAAAGGAATTTTCAAAGATGATAAAACAGGTGGTATTGCTATTATAAGTGACACTACCGGAAGTTCATATATATTGAAAGAAGGGAAACTTTTCGATAGAAAACATAGAATTATCAAAGGGGTTGCAGGGACAATAGGTAAAAATTCCGTTACACTTTTCAGTAATGATATGAAAATTGAATTAAAACTAAAAAAGACCGGGGAGGATAAAAATGCAGATAAAAAGTAAACTATTAAATTTAGCAGCTAAATTTTCAATTTTTTGTGTCGCGTGTTTTATGCTTGTTATTACTGCTTCTTTTGCTTCAGAAGTTAAAGATATTACTGTAAAATCTGATGTAAATAGTGACACGATTTCAATTTTTGTTTCTTCAAAGACAAAATATAACGTAATTCGTTTAACAGAACCTAATCGTTTGATTATAGAACTGAATAATTGTGAATATACAACTGATAAGAAAGAATTAAAATTAGATTCACAGTTTATAAAAGAAATACGAGGCGGACAATATAAAGAAACACCTGTTAAAAAAGTAAGAATCGTAGCAGAATTGAGTAAATCTATTAGTTATTCAACAAAATCAACAAATGACGAGATAACCATAAGTATCGTTAAAGCAAAACAAGCGGTAAAACCACGATTAAAAGTTAAAAAGACTGCATCTGCTGTTACTGCGAATAAACCGCCGGCTGCTAATGCTCCTGAAAAAACAGAAGAACCAAAAGTGGGTGCAGAAGGTACTGTTAATACATCTACCGAAACAGTTGCTACTCCGCCCGTAGCAGCAGAAACACAAGAAGCAGAAACAAAGAAAAGCCCTCAATCCAGTGCTACAATCAAAAAATCTCAGGTAGTAAAAGAAAAGCAGCCGGTTCAAAATAAAAAGGTATTCAATACAGCACAACGAATGAAAACTAGTGAGTTTTCAAGAGATCTTGTAACGCTTGATTTTAATGATGCAGATATAAAAGATGTTCTTCAGATATTAGCTGTAAAAACAGGTATGAACATAATTTGTAGTGACGATGTATCTGGTTCACTTACACTTCATCTCGAAAAAGTTCCTTTTAATGAAGCGATGAATATCATACTTCAGATGAAAGGATTGGTTCTTCAACAGGTCGGAACAAATGTGCTTCGTATTATGACACCTGCCACGCTTACCAAAGAAAGAGCGGATTCGGTACAAGTAACGCAAGTTTTCAGGTTAAGTTATGCAAAAGCTTCAGACATAGGTGCTAAAATTATCGCTATTATTAATGCTGAAGGACAAAAATTAAGTATACAAAACGATGAAAGAACAAATAGTATAATAGTCACCTCAACACCGGAAGGGCTTTTAGCGACTTCTGCTCTAATAGGTAAATTAGATGTAAGACCTGAACAAGTTGTAATTGAAGCAAAAATTGTTGAAATAACCGTAGGAGATACCAAGGATTTAGGTATTGAGTGGAACCTGGCAGCTGGAAATGTTGGCGGTGGTGATAAAGCGGGTATAGGTACTTCAGTAGGAAATGCTGTTGATTACGGTGCCACACCGGATGGTATGAGGGAACCAACAGGACCGCTTGGCGGAGGTGTCGGTGTTGCTGCGCCCGCACAGAGTACAGTTGGTGCATTTACTTTTGGATACTTGAAAAGCGATTTACTTTTGACAGCGCGGTTATCAGCAGCAGAATCAAAAGGAAAAGCAAAAATACTTTCACAACCAAGAATTGCTACTCTTAATAATTTAGAAGCAAAAATCGTTGTTGGTGGTCAAATACCGTATACACAAACATCAATAGCAGCAGGAGGTGTTTCAACCCAATCAACTGCTTTTATGACTGTTGGTATTCAGCTTACAGTTACACCTACGATTAATGCTGATGGCAGAATAACAATGAAAGTAAAACCTACTGTTTCTAATGTAACAAGGATTTCAGCAATTGGTCCTGAAACTACAACAAAAGAAGCAGAAACGACAGTATTAGTTAAAGATGGTGAAACTGTTGTTATTGGCGGTTTGATAACTGACAGCGAGAGAAAAGATGCATCCCAGATACCGATTCTCGGTGATTTGCCGGTTTTGGGTTATTTTTTCAAGAATTATCATAATGACAATCAAAAAACCGAACTTATGATATTTGTGACTCCGTACATAATGAAACAATAAATGTCCACTAATGAAGATGTTATCAATCACATAAAACAAGGGGAAATTTATAAGAAGGAAAATAATCTTAATTCTGCAATTTCGGAATACCAAAAAGCGCTAAAAATAGAACCGGAAAACACTGAAGTACTTCTTAAACTTGGCCAAATCTACGAAATTAAAGGTGACAGAGAGAAAGAAACTGCTTTTTATATTCTTGCACAAAATACCTACCAAAAAGTATTAACAAAAGAACCAAATAATCCGGAAGCACATAATTCAATAATATCTCTTGGTATTAAGCAATCCCGTATTGATGAACTTGTAAAACAATATAAAGAAAAACTTAAAAAAGACCCCGACAATCAGATACTCCTTGATTCTGTAAAAAGGTTAACAACTATTTCACTTGTTAGTATTCCGCCAAACGTGAAAGGCGGGAGTGAGAAAAAAGGTTGTGCGAAAATATTTCTTGATTATATTTTTCCTTTTGTAGGAATAATTCCTTTGCTTTTGGGGACAATGATACCCAAGTTAAAAATGTTACAGTCACTCGGAATATTAATATTGATTATCTACCTTATCTATAAATTTTTAACCGCCAAAAAGCCATCCAAGAGCAAACAGTGGTAATTAAATCGTTTTTAACTATAATTTTGATTATTTCACCGTTATTTCACGCCTCATGGGATTTGTGGGCTCAAACTATAATTCATCTTCTAACACTTATCACATTTTTGATTTTAATATTTTCAAAAAAAGAAGTTAAACTGCCTTCTAATACTTCTCTCTATTTTCCATTATTTCTATTTTTATTTTTCTGCCTAATATCAGTTTTTAATTCAATAAATATTTATGAATCAAAGAATGGATTTCTTAATATTTTAAATTATATGGCAATATTTTATTTAGCGAGAAGTGTCGATAAAAAATATATTTTGATACCAGTTTTGATAAGTGGAATATTTTTATCTTTTTATGGATTTTATCAGAAAATCTTCTTTGGCGGGAACATATCTTCTCTTATGAATAATCCAAATATATTTGCTGGATATCTAGTAGGAATTATATGTCTAAACATGGGTTTTGCTTTTTCAAGAGAAAATAAGCAAATATTTGTCTGTAATAATATGAATATTATTTGTAAGAAAAATATTCATATTGGTTTAGTGTTTATTTTGATAGTAGCTCTTTTGTTAACAGGTTCAGTTTCTGCCTTTCTATCATTGATTTTTGGAATTATGGTTTATTGGTATCTTAAAATAATTTATATACCTAAGAAATATATCTTTTTAGCAGGTATAATATTTCTATGTTTTTTTATAATAAAAATTCTTGAACCCGAATCTTTTAATCGCGTTTTATGGTGGTTAGCAGCAGTAAAGATGATATTATCAAAACCAATTACAGGTATTGGTATAGGAGCATTTGCAGATGCGTATCAGAAATATAAATTGAGTGGTCTTAATTCAACTTATGCACATAACTATTTTTTACAGATTGCCGCAGAAGTCGGAATTATCGGGTTTTCTATGTTTGTGTGGTTTTTTTTGAAATTGTTCAAACAAAAAAGAACAATAGAAAATATTCCGTTTTTTATAGCAATTGTTACAATGTTATTTCATGGGCTTTTTGATTATGCTTTATTAATTTCTGCAAATGCTCTTTTCTTTTGGGTATTGCTGGGGTTTGTATCAAAGAACGATGAAAAATCTATTATTCCAATTTCAGGAAACCAAGAAATAATTTTAAAATGGATTTCTTGTTTTGTAATTATAGCGATACTATGCTTATCTATAAATATATTTTTGGGAAATAGAGAGACCGCAATAGGAAAGTACCATTTTGACAAAAAGGAATATGGTGTTGCACAAATGCATTTAGAAAAAGCATTACAATATGATAATAATAATTCTCAAACATATTATTATCTATCAAGCGTTTATCAGCAATATTATGAAATTAGTCAATATCAAACATATTTAGATGAAGCAGAAATTGAATTGAAAAAAGCAATAAAATTACAGAAAAACAACAGTCAGTTTTATTTTGATTTATACAATATTTATTATAGAAAGGGTGATATAAAAAATGCACTTTATTGGATGAAAAAGGCATACAAATCATCGCCAATTCCTTTTTATAATGAAAAAAATTATTATAATATGCTAAAAAGAATATATTAAAGCGATTATATGCGTTTCATCAAATATTCCTTATTATCTGTTTTTCTACTGTCTCCTTTTTTTAATGGTTTGAAAGATCCGATACCTCTGTTTATATTCGAGAACGTAATATTTATCATATTTTTTATCTATATAAAATATTTTAATATCAAAAAAACTGCAATAGATATGCCTATTTTACTGTTTTTTATATTTACTTTTATATCTACATTTACGACGCTTTATCTAAATTCAACAATAACCGTTGTAATAATGTTGATTTCTTTTTGTCTTCTATTTTATTTAGCAGTATCTGTATATGATGAAGAATATCAACAGTATGTATATTATAGTCTTATTTTTGTTTCATTTGTGCTTTCATTTATTGTGATAGTCCAGTCCTGTCTCGGAAAGACGCCAAAAGCAACCTTCCCTAATCCTAATTTGGTAGCCGGTTATATCGTCTGTGCTGCAGTGCTCATTTTTTCTTTTTTGATTTATAGTGATAAAACATTTAAGATAAAAATAGTTTATTTAGCGTTTTTTTTATTTTTTTTATACGGAGCTATACTTACAAACTCAAGAGGCGGACTCTTTTCACTATTTTGCGGGATTTTTATTACTATTTTATTAAAATATAAAAAGTGGGGAATAATAATATCTGCCGTAATTGTACTTAGCATCTTTATATTGTTACCCAAAAAAACAGTAGTAAATACTATGAAGATTGACGGAAGTGATGAATATTCGCTAAAACGACCTGAAATATGGATGGCTGCAATAAATATGATAAAAGAGAACCCTCTTTCAGGTTCGGGTCCCGGTAACTTTGAGATATTATTTAACAAGTATAATTTTCCAGTTGATAGCATCAGGTCAATAGCAAGATACGGGAAATCTACCAGATTTGCACACAACGAATTCCTGCAAATAGCAGTAGAAGGGGGAATCTTTGTTTTTGCAGCATATATATTTATTCTTATAGTTATATTCAAAAATGCAACAGTAAAGACCGCTGCTTTAACAGCGGTTTTAGCATGTTTGTTAGGACATTCGCTTGTTGATTTTAATTTACATCTTCCTGCAACTGCAATAGTTTTCATATTTTTAACAGCAAATGTTTTATATGATAAATCAGGAAACAATTTTAATTTAAAAGCAGGTTATGGTAAGTATATTAAGGTGTTTTTTGCAGTGCTATTTATTTTTAATTTATTTAATTATTATTTCAAACCCTTTGATGCAGAAAAATATAAAAATAAATTAGATAAACTTACTGATAAGGAATCTATAAAAGCAGTTGATATTTACAAGAAAATAATAAGATATTCTCCTAACGATTTCGAATACAGGCGGCTTGTTGGGGAAATGTTCTATTTAAACAATGACCGAATCGATGCAATTGAAAACCTTAAAAGAGCGATAGAGTTAAATCCTAACAATCCATTTGCAATTATGTCGCTTGCAAAAATATATTATGATGCAAATGAATTTAGCAAAGCAGATTTTTATTTAAAAAAAGTAATACAAATTGAACCTAATTATCTTATCGCAAGATATTTTCTAGCAAAAACCAGCGAGAAAAAAGATGATAATAATTCTGCGTTAAGCGAGTATAAAAATATTATATCAATAAACAAATATTTTAAAGATATTAACTCACCGTCAGGTTATGATAAGACATTGATTTCAATTGATATGGCTGAGGTTTATAATTCATTGGGGTTTCTTTATATGAAAATAGGGAGATTTAATGATGCTATTGCCAATTATAATATGTCTATTGGAATAAATTCTTCAAATTCAGATACATATTCAAATATAGCTTCATTTTATTATTTACAGAAAAATTATGATTTGGCATTAAAATATGCCAATCTAGCCGTACATTATGATGATAAAGAGCCGATTCACCTTAAAAATCTTATTTTAATATATAAAAAGCTTGGTAATGAAAAAGAAATTACAAAATTGGAGAATAAGCTTAAAGGGTTAAAATAACTAGATTATGCAAAAAAAAGACAAAATCTGGATAATTTTAATATTATTTATAGTAATTTTTCAATATTTCGGAATTATTTTTCATGAAAAAGTATTTTTTATAAGAGATTTAACAAATATATTTTATCCATGGAAAACTGCAGTTTGTGAAGCAATAATTAAAGGTGAAATGCCATTGTGGAATCCTTATTCTTATTGCGGAATGCCGCTTATGGCTAATTTACAAACAGCAGTATTTTATCCTTTTTCCGTATTATTTTACATTTTTGGATTTATTAAAGGATTGAAATATTTCACTATAATCCATACATTTATTGCTGTATTTTTCATGTTCTTGTATATTCGTAGTAAAAAACTCAATAGTATGTCGTCGGTAACAGCTGGGCTGGTTTTTGCATTTGGGGGATATTTAATAACCAAGACAGAGTTCTTAAGTTTACTCGGTACAGTCGTATGGCTCCCGTTGATAATTATGCTTTGCTCTGAATCAAATATTTCCATTGCTGGATTATCGATTTCTTTTGCTCTTTTTGCCGGATACCCGCCGGTTTTATTGTTTATTATGATTTTAGTTTTCATAGAATTATTGTTAAAAAATAATATAAAAAAATTAGCGTTAATAATATTTCTTTCTATGATTATATCTTCAATTCAAATATTGCCATTTATAGAACTGGTATTTCATTCTATACGACAAAAAGGTTTAATGTTATCTGATGCTGCAATATGGTCAACAAATTATAGTGATTTAATATCTTTTATATCTCCGGTATTCTTAAAAAAAGAAGCAACCGGGCTTTTTACCGGGGAAAAATATTTTTGGTTAAAATCATATTGGGTAGGCTTTTTCGCATCGTTTGTTATGTTATTTGGAATATTTACCAGTAAATTGAAAAAAAAAAGAATTGCCATGTATTTAATAGTAGTAATGTTTTCATTACTTTTCTCACTCGGCAATAAAACGCCTGTCTATCTGTTTATTTATAAGTACATACCGGGGTTTAATCTAATTAGATATCCTGCACATATTTTGGTTATACCATTTTTTATTTTTATAATATTTATAGCCGAAGGATTTAATAATATAAAGAAAATACCGTTTCTAATTCTTGCTCTGATTATTGCTGAACTTTTGTATTATTCATATGAGATACATCCTACGATAGCACATAATTATTATTTTGAAAAAGGGTATATTGCAAATATTCTACAGAAAGATAAGGATTTATTTCGGTATTTTTTAACGCCTAAAACAGCATGGTCAGACAAGATAAAAGTTCCTGATTATGGGGATATCGGTTGGTATATATTAAAAGACCGGTTATCAGGTCTTGGGTCAATTCCTTATCATCTATATGATGCAGGTGGAATTGGAGAACCAATTGAGATTAAAGAACAAGCTGATTTAATTTACGAAGTCCAGAAAAAAAAAGGTGCAGATAATGCAAATGAACTTTTATCAATGATGAATGTCAAATATCTTTTGAGTGATTATAGCTTTGATTCAAAAAAGTGGAACTTGGTAAATAAAAGTCACCTTTTTATTTATAGAAACAAAAAATATATTGAAAGAAGTTATGTTCAGGATAACAATAATGCTAAAATAAGAAAAAGCGTAAAAATTATTTTGTATGCGCCTGGGAAAATAGAGATCGAAACTGCGAATTCCGGTTTGCTTGTTCTTTCAGATACGTTTTATCCCGGCTGGAAAGCATTTAACAATGGTAAAATAGTAGATATAAAAAGGGAAAATTATATTTTCCGTTCGATAAAATTAGAAAATTCACAAAATTATAAAATAATATTTTTATATAGTCCTTTATCTTTTAAAATAGGAATGTTGATTTCCTTAATTTCGGTATGTATAATGATATTGTTTAAAAAAACCGACAACAGTTGAAAATGTTTATTCCTGAAAAGAAAAGAGGGGGAATTTGTGATATATTTACTCCTACCGGTGTTTAATGAAGCAAATGTAATTAGCGTAGTACTACAAAATATTTCATCACGACTTCCAAATCAATCGTATTCTTTGGTTGTCGTTAACGATGGTTCTACCGATGATACTTTAAATATCTTAAATAATATACAATCAAAAATAAATTTAAAAATATTAAATCATGAAAATAATCTTGGATTAGGTGCGGCAATGAAAACGGGTATAAATTATATTTCCAGTGTTATTGATAAAAATGATATTTTAATAACTATGGATGCTGATAATACTCATCCAGCTGATTTGATTCCACAGCTTTCAAAAAAGATACAAGATGGGTTTGATGTTGTAATTGCGTCAAGATATGCTGCCGGCGGTAAAGAAGTAGGTTTAAAAAAAATAAGAAAAATATTGAGTAAGGGGATATCAATGATATTGAAATTGTTATTCCCGATAAGTGCAGGCAACAAAGATAATGGTAAAGGAACAAATATTAGTGACTATACAAGTGGATACCGCGCATATTCCGGTAAAATACTTATAAGGGCAAAAGATTTTTACGGGGATAATTTAATAGCTGAATCTGGTTTTACTTGTATGGTTGAGATTTTGATAAAGTTGTCAAAAATCAATGCTTCAGTAGATGAGGTTGGACTTGTTTTGCGGTATGATTTAAAAAGAGGAAAAAGTAAAATAAAAATTGTTAAAACAATTATCAGGTATTTTGTTCTTATATTGAAGTTTAAATTGGTAGGGAATAAGCTAAAAATTATAATTGTTTAACCGGAAATGATGAAATGAAAAAACGCATATTTTTATTTATGATTTTAATAATATTGTTTTTTAATGGTATTATATTTACAGATAAGATATATTTTTTCAGAGATATCTTAAATCTTTTTATGCCATACAGATTGTTCGCTGCGGAAAATATCCAAAATGGTATATTGCCGGTTTGGAATCCATACACTTTTTTCGGGCAACCTTTTTTGGCAAATCCGGAGACATCGCTTTTTTATCCTTTTACAATATTGTTTTATATTTTTAAATTTGTGGCTGCATATAAAATATTTGTTGTTTTACATTTTTTTCTTGCATTAATATTTTTTTATTTATTAGTCAGGTTTTTAAAAGCCAAAAATTCTTATGCAATAATTGCTTCAGTATGCTGGGCATTTGGCGGATATTTTACTGCACGTGTTGAATTTATAAGCATTTTGGGAGCAGCAATATGGCTTCCGGTAGTCTTAATGTTTTTAGTAAAAAATAAAAAAGTATTATTAGGACTAGTATTATCTTTTCAGTTGTTTGCAGGGCATCCGCAAGTTTTATTTTATTCAGTAATATTTCTGATTTTCTTTTTAAACAAAAAACGGATATTTATGTTAATATATTCACTTGTTTTTGTTCTTCTTTTATCAGCTATTCAGTTAATTCCATTTACAGAATATATTAGTAATTCTAACAGGTCAAAAGGACTCACATATGAAGAAGCTTCCAGTGTTTCGGTTAAACCTTATGAAATATTCAGGAATCTCCTGCCGCAAAAAAAAATTGATATAACCGGGAATTACTGGTTAAAATCTTTTTATGTTGGAATTATTCCTCTGATTTTAATATTTCTTTATTTTTTGAATAGTGATAAAAAATTAATTTTACCCTTTTTGGTTATAATAATTCTGGCTTTAGGACGAAACACTCCAGTATATTGGTTGCTTTATAAGTATTTTATGCCGTTTTCCAGAATTCGTTACCCTGCTGCTATAATGTTTCTTTTTACATTTGTATTGTGTCTTATGGTTTCACAGGTAAATTTCACTAATACTATTAAAAGTAAAATGAACATTATTAAAATTAACAAATATCTGGTATTAATTACAATTTTTACTTTACTTGATTTGTATTTCAATTTTCTTAAATTGAATCCGGATATATCTTCTAAATATATGAATATAAAGACAGAAAATATGGAAAAATTACAAAATATTTCTAACGGCAAAAAATATCTTGTATTATCAGATGCTTACTCAACTAATAAAAATTACTATGATTTTATAAATACTTTGCCGACAAACATAAATATTCCGTATCATATATATAACGCAAGCGGTTACGATCCGTTAACCACAAAGGGAATGGATGAATTTATAGAAAAAATGGAAAAAAACTTAAATGCAGAACATCTTGCAAGACATGATATTAGATATGTAATAACAAATAGGAATATGGGTTTTAATTGGAAGAAAATAACTAAAAATCTTTTTGAAAATAAGATTTCGATTGCGAAAAATAAGGTATTTATACCACATACTTATAATCCCAAATATATCTATTTTTTAATAGGATTATGCACAACAATGTTTAGTATAATGATTTTAGTTTTAAATCCATATTTTGTGCCAGAAGAGCAGAAAATATAGTTAGATAGTCCGCTAAAAGGCAATATGATTTAACTAAAACACGATATGTCGGGTTGTCAGAATGCTAAATTTATGAAACCAAAAGTATGTATGTTAATTCCCAGTTTGTTTTCAGTAATTGGCGGAGCAGAAAAGCAATGCTGGCTGCTTTCAAAAGAACTTGTTAAAAAGGAAGTAGAGGTTATTATATTAACACAGAAAGAAAAAAAATCACCGTTTACAGAAATAAGGGACGGAATAAAGATATATTATTTGCCCGGATTATCTCTTCCATTTTTCCCGTCTTTTGGTTTATTTTGTTCTACCTTGATATTTCTTTTTTTAAATTCCGACAAATACGATATAATACATGTACACATGGCTACTTCTTTGTCATTAACAGCAGTTTTTGCAAAATATGGACTAAGAAAAAAAATAATATTAAAAATGGGTGCAAGCGGAAGATACGGAGAAATATCTACTTCTTCAAAAGGATTTTGGCGCCGTTTTAAATTGTATTGTATTAAAAAAGGTTTTGATTATTTTATAGCTATTTCTAAAGATATAACTAAGGAATTAGAAGAAGAGGGATTCTGGTCTAATAAAATAGTTCATATTCCAAATGGTGTAGATACGGAATATTTTTATCCTGTTAAACAAAAAGAAAAGGAATTAATTAAACAAAAAGAAAAATTAGCCGGTAAAAAAATATTCATTTTTTCCGGGCGTTTTACTCCACAAAAAAATCTTCTGTTTCTTTTAAAAACGTGGAAAGAACACAAAGTTCAGGTAAAAGAATCAGTACTTTTTTTAGTAGGAGAGGGTGAAGAAGAAAAGAAGCTCAGGTTATTTATAGAGAATGAAAAAATTAGAGATGTTTTTTTTATAAAATCGACATCTCAAATACGGGATTATTATAGATTTAGCGATATTTTTGTTTTGCCTTCACTCGCAGAAGGTATTTCCAACTCCCTTCTTGAGGCTATGGCATCCGGACTTATTGTAATTGCAAGCAAAATACCCGCAAACGAGGAAATAATCCAGAATGGAACCAATGGAATTCTCGTTAATATTGATAATACGAAAGAATTTAGTTCTTTACTTACAAAGGTGAGCATTCATATTGATTCATATTCAAAAATAGGAATTACTGCACGACAGACAGTAGAAGCTAGATTTTCAATCAGCCAGGTTACCAGCCGATATTACCAACTCTATAAGAAAGTACTTGACAAAAATTAAAAAATACTTTATAATATATTTAGAATGTTTAATACATATTAAACGATATGAATGGTGATATTTTTAATCAGGATTTTATTAGAATTATTGGCGAGTTCGGCGTTAGTTTTGGTTTAAACCGAAGTGTAGGTCAAATATATGGACTTCTTTATATAAATGAAAAGCCATTATCACTTGACACTATAGTCTTAGCATTAAAAATGAGTAAAGGCAGTGTTAGTTTAAACATTCGTGAATTGGAAAACTGGGGTGCAGTCAAAAAAATATGGGTAAGTGGTTCCCGCAAAGATTTTTATGAAGCCAATACGGATTTTATAAACGTTATTTATAAAAGAATAAAGGTTAGATTTGAAAAGATTTTAAACAATTTTAATTCAGCTATCAGAGATTTTGAGAAAAAAAATACATTAAGCGAAACTCAAAAACAAAGATTATATCAGATTAGGGAAATGCAGGACATTTTTCAAAAAATTACAAGAAATATTCCGGAAGAAATTTCGATAAAAGAAATATCAAAATTGGCCCCGATGTTATCTGTTTTGAAGTCAGTGTTACCCAAAAGGGAGAAATTTATTTGAGCACTAACTTAAAAATTGCTAAGGCATCCTTAATACTCGCTGTTATGAGTATTTTGGGAAATTTATTGAGTATGAGCAAGGAAATGCTCGTAGCCAGCCATTTTGGTGTAACTAAAGCAATGGATGCTTTTGGTTCTGCCCTTACAGTGCCTAATTATCTGTTTAATTTTACCTTTTCACCTTTTAATGTTATTTTTATCCCGCTATTTATTAAATATAAGCTTCAGGATGTTGAAGAAGCGAATAGAATTACAAGTATTGCAGTAAATTATATTCTTCTTTTCGTTTTATTTGCAACTGTAGTTATATTTATGTTTTCATCCGGGATCATTAAATATGGTTTTCCTGGATTTGATTATGAGACCAGTGTTTTAGCTACAAAAATATTACGGATAGTCATTGTAACTACTGTTTTTACAGGATTGATAAGTGTATTGACCGGAGTGCTTAATTCATATGGACGTTTTTTGTGGCCCGCATTTTCACAGATGTTCATTACAATAAGTATCATATTATTTATTTTATTTTTTGCAAAACAATGGGGAGTTTATGTGTTTGCATGGGGATTACTTGTTGGCTTAGTTGTTCAATTTGTTTTTCTAATTCCATTTGCTAAGCGACAAGGATATAAGTATTATTTTGATTTTAGATGGAACCATCCGGAAATTAAAAAAATATTAAAACTCCTTGTTATTCTTCTTTTTTTGGCAATTCTTTCCGGAATAAATCCGTTTATTAACAGGACAATGGCGTCATGGTTACCTGCAGGTAGTATTGCGGCACTTAATTATGCAGATAAATTAGTTCAGGTTCCTTCTATCATCCTGTTGGGTTCTATATCTACGGCAGTCTATCCTTTTCTTGCAACCCAGATTAGTGAAAATAAAATTGAAGACATGAAAAATACTTTTGCAACAAGTATAAAAATGATGGGATTTATATTTATTCCGTTAGCTATAATTATGATTATTCTTGCTAAACCCACAATACAAGTTTTATATCAGAGGGGTGCATTTAATTCCCAAGCAACGGATTTAACATCCAAAATATTAATCTGTTATACAATTCAACTTTTTTCGGGTTATGCAATGGTTATGATGCAAAGACTATTTTTTATCTATCAAGATATGTTAACTCTTTTTAAGGTAATTATTGTAAACACAATAGCAAACATTATTTTAAATTTAATTTTTATAAAAGTAATTAATCCACCAGCTGCAGGAATTGCTCTTTCTTCATCAGTAGGATGTCTTGTTACCACTTTTCTTTACTTCTTTTATTTAAAAAAGAGACTGAGTTATCTTCATGGCGTATCTATACTTAAGTCACTAAGTAAAATAACTTTTCTCGCTATATTATCCGGAGTAATAATATTTATAATATTTCAAAAATTAAATGGTTTTATTATTACATCACCAATCACATTTGCACTATTCTCTAGAACCTTTATTATTCAAACTATGAAGATTGTTGCTTCAGCATTAATAGGAGTAGTTGCTTTTATAGTAATGTCCTTATTGTTAAAGATTGAAGAAGCAGATAAAATATGTAATTTAGTGAAAATTAAATTGCAAAATATATTAAAAATAGGTTATAATAAGGTATAATTATGATAATAACGAGAACGCCTCATAGAATATCTTTTTTTGGTGGAGGTACTGATTATCCTTCTTGGTATTTAAAGCATGGTGGGAAAGTCCTCGGTACTGCAATTGATAAATATTGTTATTTGACTGTAAGAGAGTTGCCGCCATTTTTTATACATAAACACAGGATAGTATATTCTATGATAGAGAATGTTAATACTCTTGATGAAATAAATCATCCTTCGGTAAGAGAAATATTAAAATATTTGAACTGCTCATCTGGTTTATCAGTTCACCATGATAGTGATATTCCAGCAAGATCTGGTATGGGGTCTAGTTCTGCCTTTACAGTTGGTTTGTTAAAAGCAATGTATGCTATGGAAAGTAAAATAATATCGAAAAATGATTTGTTTAAAATTGCTATTCATATAGAGCAGGATTTGATAAAAGAGAATGTTGGTTCACAAGACCAGGTTTTTGCATCTTGTGGAGGGTTTAATAAAATTGATTTTTTACAAAATGGTGAAATAATGGTTTGCCCTGTTATTATGTCAAAAGAAAGTTTGTCATTGTTCGAAAGTAAATTTATGATTTTTTTTACGGGTATAGCTAGAAATGCTTCTGATATTGCAAAGGACCAAATAGAAAATGTCCATAAAAATGAGAAAGAACTTTATCAAATGGGAAAATTAGTAGATGATGCTTACAATGTAGTAACATCTGATAAAACAGATTTTTCGGATTTTGGTAGACTTCTTAATGAAACATGGAAATTAAAACGAGGTCTATCAACAAAAATAAGTAACAATTTTATAGATGAAATATATGAAACAGCATTGAAAAATGGGGCTTTAGGTGGAAAGTTATTGGGTGCAGGTGGCGGGGGATTTATGCTATTTTATGTTGAACCTGAAAACCAATCTAAATTAAGAAAAACGTTAAATAAAATGTTAAACATACCTTTTGAATTTGATTTTTCCGGGTCAGAAATAATATTTTATAAGCCATATTCCGAACATATATTGAGGAAAAACAAGTGAAATACGAGTTGCTTTGCTCAACATTTGGTAAAGAAGAAAGAGATGCGATGATAAAAGTTATTAATAGTGATATGTTTACTATGGGTAGACATGTTCGTGAATTTGAGGAACAATTCGTAAAATACTTTAAAATGAAATATGCAATTATGGTTAATTCCGGTTCATCTGCTAACTTGATAGCAACTGCATCTTTGTTTTATAAAAAGGAAAATCCTTTAAAAAGAGGAGATGAGGTAATAGTTCCGAATATTTCATGGAGTACAACTTTTTATCCGCTTTATCAATACGGGCTAAAACTAAAGTTTGTGGATGTTGATTTGCAGACATTGAATATGGATGTTAATGAGCTTAAAAAAGCAATATCTAAAAAAACTAAAATGGTTGTTGCTGTAAGTATATTAGGCAATCCTTGCCGGTTCGATGAGATTAAGAAAATATGTAATGAAAATAACGTTATTTTGTTTGAAGATAATTGCGAGTCAATGGGTGCTAAATTCAATGGTCGTTATACCGGTACATTTGGCCTTGTAAATACTTTTAGCACGTTTTTTTCTCACCATATATCAACTATGGAAGGGGGATTGATTTTAACTGACAATAAAGAATTATATTGTCTCGCAAAATCTTTAAGAACGCACGGATGGACAAGGGGATTGGAACATAATAGCGGGTTATATAAAAAAAAATATGATGATTTTTTTGAGGCATACAGGTTTATTTTACCAGGATATAACGTTCGTCCCGGCGAACTCAACGGAGCAATAGGAAAAGTACAACTCAGAAAATTGGATAAGTTCTTGAAAATCCGAAGAGCAAATGCAAGGTATTTTCAGAAGCTTTTTAAAAACGACAACAGATTTATTATACAGAGCGAGACCGGTGAAAGTTCATGGTTTTGTTTCACAATGATAGTAAATCCAAAAAGCGATATATCGCGGGAAAAAGTGCTTGAAAAATTAAAAAAGGCAAATATAGAACATAGAATTATAACCGGCGGATGCATGTTGAGACATGATGTAGTAAAATATTTCGATTACACTTATACAAAATCAGAAAATGCGGATATTGCACATTACAACGGGTTTTTTGTGGGTAATTATCCTTTTGACATAAAAGACAAAATAGAATATTTATACAAAACCCTTAAAAATATTTAATGGAAAAAATACTATGAAATATAAAATTTTGGTTACTGGCGGAGCGGGTTACATCGGATCTGTTTTAGTTCCAAAACTATTGGCACTGGGCAATAAAGTAACAGTTGTTGATAACTTTATGTACAGTCAGAATTCGCTTGCAGATGTTTGTTTCGATGATAATTTTACAGTTATACGCGGTGATGTCAGGGATGAATCACTAATTAAGTCGGTTTTGAAAGACATAGATATCGTTATACCACTGGCAGCGCTTGTAGGTGCTTCGTTATGCAACAGTGATAAAATTGGTGCCAAGACTATAAATACAGATGCTATAAAAATAATAGTAAACAACACAAGTAAAAACCAAAAAATAATAATTCCTACAACAAACAGTGGATATGGAATAGGACAAAAAGATAAATTTTGTACGGAAGAGACATCCCTGAATCCTATATCGTTCTATGGAATAACAAAAATGGAAGCGGAAAAAATTGTTTTAGAAAGGGGAAATTCAATAAGTTTTCGTCTTGCGACCGTTTTTGGAATGTCGCCAAGAATGCGTCTTGATTTAATGGTAAATGATTTTGTCTATCGTGCTGTTAATGATAGGTTTATTGTTTTGTTTGAGGGGCATTTTAAGAGAAATTTTATATATATAAGGGATGTTGTGCGGGCATTCGTACATGCAATTGAGAATTTCGAGAAAATGAAAAATGAACCGTATAATATCGGGTTATCTGATGCAAATCTTTCTAAATTTGAACTTTGTGCAGTTATAAAAAAATATTTACCGGATTTTGTATATTTAGAAGCACCTGTTGGTGAAGATACTGATAAAAGAGATTATATTGTATCAAATGAAAAAATAGAAAAAACAGGTTTCAAACCTGAATTTACTCTTGATATGGGCATAAAAGAACTAATCAAGGGATATAAGATAATAAAAAACTCGAAATATGGAAACGCTTAAAAAAAGGACAATCAAAAAAGCACTTATTACGGGAATATCAGGTTCCGGCGGAAGTTATCTTGCTGATTATATCGTAGAAAACCATCCGGAAGTTGAGCTGCATGGTATTTCAAGATGGCATAGTACAACCTCAAATAAAAATTTAAATAATTCAATAAATAAAATTATTTTACATGAGTGTGACCTCACGGACTTTAGTTCTACTTTTTTGGTTCTACAAATTGTTAAACCGGATGCTATCTTTCATATTGCTTCATATGCTAATGTTAGAACTTCATTTATTACACCGCTTTCAGTTTTGAATAATAATATCATAGGGACAGCTAATCTTTTTGAAGCAATCAGAGTAGCCAAAATAGATCCGGTAGTTCAATTGTGCAGTACATCCGAAGTATATGGTCAGGTAGATCCTAAAAATATTCCGATTAAAGAAGATTGTCCTTTAAATCCATCAAGTCCGTATGCTGTTTCAAAGGTAACCCAGGATTTATTAGGATATACATATTTTAAAAATTGGAATATGAAAGTTATAAGGACAAGAATGTTCGCATATCTTAATCCAAGAAGAGCTGATCTTTTTGGAACGGCGTTTGCTATGCAGATAGCAAAGATAGAAGCAGGATTACAAAAGGAATTATTACATGGTAATCTTGATTCTATAAGAACTATTATTGATGTCAGGGATGCTATGGAATCATATTGGATTGCTACGACAAAATGTAAATTTGGAGAAGTATATAATATTGGCGGTTCAACGGTAATAAAAGTGGGTGAGTTTTTGGAAATACTCGAAAAACTGGCAAGATGTAAAATAATTTCAAGACCAGACCCAAAATTGTTTCGTCCATCAGACGTAACATTACAGATACCCGATGTATCAAAATTTACTAAACAAACTGGATGGCATCCAAAATATAATTTTAAGGAAAGTGTTAAACATTTGCTTGATTATTGCAGGAAAGAAGTTGAAAAAGAGAAATGTAATCGTGAGTATTAAGCAGACATGAACTATATGAGATCATCTACTTTCGGTATAATCCCTGGTATATCAAAAAAAATAAAAACTGACATTACACTTGAAATGTTTCGTCGGATATGCATAGTTAGATATTTTGAATTAAATGCAATTGAATCGGTAAAAACGGGATTTATTGAAAAATTCATATATCTGTCTTCGGGAGAAGAAACAATACCTGCGGCGATGTCATTAGTTATACCGAAATTCAGCATTTTTTCACAGCATAGATGTCATGCTGCATATTTGTCGTTCGGGGGTGATCCTGTAAAATTGCGTGATGAGTTATTAGGATTATCTACCGGAACAAGCGGTGGAAGGGCTGGTTCAAATTGTATTCAGTGCCATGAAAATAATATTACAATGTTTGGACATCATGGGTTAATTGGTGAAAATGTTCCATTAGGTGTAGGAGCGGCATTGGGAAGCGGTAAACCGGTTGTGTGTTTTTTCGGGGATGGGGCAGCGGAAGAGGATTATGTATTTGCTTCAATGGGATTTGCAGCAACACACAAATTACCAGTATTATTTGTTTGTGAAGATAATAATTTATCAATTCTTACAACTCTCAGTGTGCGTAGGTCTTGGAGTATGACTAATGTGGCAAAAGCGTTTGGAATGCCTGGAATTGATGTTACAGATGACCCTTGGACAATATATAAAAAGACACAAGAATTAAAAAATAATCTTCCGGCTTTTATAAATATTTATACTTGCAGAGCATATTGGCATAATAGTATAGGAACGGATGGTCCTCCTGAATGGGACAGGTTCCATATTGTCAAAAATGAATTAAAAAAAATAGGGCTTTTAAAAAAGGCAGAATATGTTGAAAATACGGTTAAAATGTCAATGGAAAAATTATGGGACAAAAAACTGTTGCAGAAACTATTAAAGAAATAATAAGAAAGCATTTAGTCGACAACAACGGGCTTCTCTTGGGAGAATCAATAAGTGCAGTAGGGTGGGTTAACAATACTGTTCCTGACTGTAAGGGGATAGTGGAACTACCAATGACAGATGTAGCGGGAGCAGGAATAGCAGTTGGAGCCGCACTGGTAGGAAGACGCCCGATTTTTGTCATAAGATTTCAGGATTTTCTTATATTAAACGGAAGTCCTCTGATTTTTTTTGCGGCGAAAACAAAAGAATTGCATGGTAAAAGTGCACCTGTTTTTGTCAGAGCCATCGCAGCAGAAGGATTCGGACCTGTTCATTCAGGTGTTTTGCATAGCATTTTTATGCATTTTCCAGGATTTCGTGTATGGGCACCCATGACACCCAAAGAGTATAAAGAAGTTTGGAAAGATTTTATGAGTCATGATGACCCTGTAATTTGCAGCGAACATCGTGTAAGTTTTTCAAATACTAAAGAGCTAAAAGACGAATTTAATAAAAATGCGGATATAACATTGTATGCAATTTCATCCACTAGATTTGAGGTTAAAAAGGCGGCTGAAATGCTTAAAAAGGTTGATATTAATTGTAATATAGTTCATATATTCCAGTTAAAACCCTTTTATATTACTAAACGTTTAATACAACCATTGAATCAAACAAAACTTGGATTGGTTATAGATTCCGGGCACGAGATAGCAGGGGCATCGCAATCAATTGCATACCAATTGAACCAGTTGACCGGATGTAGAGTTAAGGCACTTGGTTTATATGACCGTACTAAATATCTTTGTGGACCGGATATAAATCCGGCACCTGATGCAAAAAGAATTTATGAAACGGTAGTAGAAATGTTTCATAACAAATAAAACTTCAATTTGGAGGAATTTATGAAAAAAGCAGTAATAATTACAGGACCGAATTTTCAAGATGAAGAATTTATTTATCCTTTTTATCGTCTTCAAGAAGCTGGATTTTATGTTGATGTTGCAGTAAAAAACAAGGAACTCATAAAAGGAAAATACGGGTTACCGGTTAAACCGACTATTGATGTAAAGGACCTTAGAGAATCCGATTATGATTTAGTGGTCTTACCAGGTGGTCACGAAGCGCCTGATAGGGTTAGGCAGATTAAAGAGGTTTTAGATTTTGTAAAATCAATGTATGAAAAAGGAAAGATAGTTTCTACTATTTGTCACGGTCCCTGGATTCTTATTTCGGCAGGCATAGTTAAAGGGAAAAAAATATCCGGGTATATAGGGATAAAAGACGATATAATCAATGCCGGTGCAATATATGTGGATGCTCCTGTAGTAGTTGACGGAAATATAATATCATCACCGCATTATAAATATAACGGCGATTGGATGAGAGAGACTCTTAAAAAATTCAATCTTTAAAAAGAGTTACTTATGAATAAAAATGATAAAGTATATATTGCAGGTCATAACGGACTTGTCGGGTCGTCTATTCTACGGAGGCTGAAAAAAGACGGTTTTACAAATATTATAACAAAAGAACATTCGGATTTAGATCTATGTAATCAATCTCAGGTAGAATCATTTTTTGAAAAGGAAAAACCAAATTATGTTTTCTTGGCTGCAGCAAAAGTGGGTGGTGTTTATGCTAATAATACCTATCGTGCAGATTTTATTTATGAAAATATAATGATTCAAAGCAATGTAATACACCAATCGTTTCTAAATGAAGTAAAAAAGTTACTTTTTTTTTCATCGGCAGATGCGTATCCTAAAAATTATCAACAACCCATAAAAGAAGATAATCTATTAACCGGACTGCTTGAAGATACATGTGAACCTTTCGCTATTGCCAAACTTGCCGGAATTAAAATGTGTGAATCATATAACCGTCAGTATGGAACTGATTTTATTGTTATAGTTCCACCTAATGTCTATGGACCTAACCAGCATTATGATATACTTAATGCTCAGGTTTTGCCGTCTTTAGTGAAAAAATTCCATGAAGCAAAAATATCAAAATTAGAAGAAGTTTTAATTTGGGGTACTGGACTGGCGGAAAGGGATTTTTTGTTTGTAGATGATCTTGTCGATGCATGTATTTTTTTGATTGAAAATTATACAGGTGCAGATTTTTTTAATATAGGCACAGGAAAAGCATGCAACATTCTTGAATTAGCCGAGACAATAAAGAAAGTTGTCGGTTATAAGGGTAAAATAATATTCGACAAAACAAAACCTGAAGGAGTGAATAAAAAACTATTAGATATATCTAAAATAAGGAATTTGGGATGGAAGTCTGCGACTGATTTGGTTGATGGGATTAAAATTACCTATGATTCTTTTTTGAATGAGTTGGAAAAAAAAGAAATAAGGGTTTCAAAAATACATGATATAAAATTATGTGAAAAAGATATCAATGCTTTAAACAAGGTTAAATCATCCAATAGGAATATTTTTATTAAAACTCAACCGAGTACTTACAAAAATAAAGTAGTCATAAAACCTTGGGGATATGAATTTTTGGTTTTCGAAAACGATATGGTAGGTGTTTGGCTTTTACATATTAAAAAAGGAAATTCAACATCCATGCATTGTCACCCTAAGAAAAAAACGTCTTTAATTGTTCTGTCTGGAAATGCAATGAGTAATACGTTTATGTATAGAAATTATTTAAGAGGCGGTGATGCGTTAATTATGGAAAAAGGAGTATTCCATTTTACGAAAGTTTTATCTGATAACGGAATATATTTACTGGAAATAGAAACTCCTCCAAATAAAACTGATCTTGTGCGATTCGAAGATAAATATGGACGAGAAGCACTGGGTTATGAAGGTATAACAGAAATGCAAACATCTGATTTACAAAATTACGATTATTTTGATTTTGAAGAAGTAAATTCTCATAAAGAAAGTGTTTTCACAACTGATAAGTTTATTGTTTCATTTGAGGTTTTCATGAATAACGATGATTTTAGTAAATATTATAAAATAAGTGAGAATGCACTTTATACATCTTGTAAAGGAAAGTTGCTTGATAGAGATAATAGTATTATTTTGGATACCGGGAATACTCAAAAAAGTGACACTTTACACAATGTGAAAGATATACATATTGTAGAAAAAACCGTTTTGTTGAAAACAATAACAAAGGATAAATAGAATATATGAAAGAAAGTAATATCCTTGAAAAAACTGCAATTGTTATGTCAAATATCGATAATGTTGCAGTAAGCAAAAAAGATATAAAAAAAGAAACTATAATAAGATATTTAGGTAAAGAGATAAAAATTTTTAATTTCATACCCAAAGGACATCGGTTTGCATTAGTTGATATTAAAAAAGGAGAATTAGTAAAACAATACGGTTATCCATTTGGAATATCCAATGGAATAAAAAAAGGACAAATAATTAATGGTCATAATATTAGCAATTATGTAACTAATTATGAAACAGGAATATCTAAAATTCTAAGAAATAAAAAGGGTATATATAAAAAAGATACAGATAGTAATCAAATAATCAATAAAACATTTTTAGGATATAGAAGAAGTAATGGGATGGTAGGTACCAGAAATTTTTATCTTGTATTACCTACATCTTTATGTTCTAGTGATGTAGCTTTTAAGATTGCCCACAGTTTAGATGACGATAATTTGTTGAAAAGTAAATATAGAAACATAGACGGCATTGTTGCGGCGGCTCATACAGAAGGTTGTGGTTGCAGTAGCGGCGAAATTATAGATAGATTATTGTTGACATTAAAAAATACGATAATTCATCCAAATGTATGCGGAGTGTTAATTGTTGATTTAGGTTGCGAAAAAACAAATTGTAAAGTTATTTATAAATATTTAGGCAAGTTAACACAATATGGAAAACCGGTAGATTATATATCAATTCAAGATTTGGGTGGCACCGGCAAGGCTTTTAATAAGGGTAGAATTATTGTTTTAAATAGACTAAAGAAAGCAAATTCTATAAAACGCGAGAGGATTTCAATAAAACATCTTATTATAGGAACAAAATGTGGTGCTTCCGACTCGTTTTCCGGTATTACAGCTAACCCGGTAATTGGGTCAACTGTTGATAAAATAATTATGGCAGGCGGTTCGGCTATAATGTCAGAAACTCCCGAGATGATGGGCGCAGAATTGAGTTTAATTAAAAGAATGGTTTCTGATAAAATTATTAAAAAATTTGTAGAAGGGGTGAGGTATTACAAAACATTAGCCAAAAAACTCAATGTTTCGATAGCTGGGAATTTTGTTCCAGGCAATGAAAAAGGGGGATTAATAAATTCAACTTTGAAAAGTTTAGGTGCTATTTTAAAGGGTGGAAACACGCCAATTGTAGATTTTTTAGATTATGCCGAACATATAAGATATAAAGGTTTATCTTTAATGAATGGTCCGGGTAATGATTTAGAATCATTGACTGGAATGGTAGCTTCAGGAGCAAATATGATACTTTTTTCAACTGGTATGGGTGCAACGGAAGGGAATTTAATTGTTCCGGTTATTAAAATACCTTCAAGAACAGAAATTTATAGAAAAGTAAAAGAAGATATGGATTTTAATGCTGGTCGTTTATTAGATGAAAATATTTCATTAGATAAACTTAGTTATGAACTGCTTGATTTGGTTATTAATGTTTCTTCAGGTCAAAAAAGTCGTTCTGAGTTTTGGCAGAAAAGGTCGTTTCAGATATGGACAGCTGGAAAGTTATCTTTGTAAATTGGTTATAAAGAAAGCATTATGAAATCAACATATTTAAATAACAAGTTAGTTTTTTTAGCAGGAGCTACCGGTTCTGTTGGCGCTGCTATTATGCAGTACCTTATTGATAATTATCCTAATACAAGAATTAAGGCATCCTATAGACAAACAATGCCTTTTATTAAACACACGCGAGTTGAATATATAAAAGGTGATTTGAGGTTAAAAGAAGATTGCAGAAGAATGGTAAAAGGATGTGATTGTGCAATTATGGCAGCATCAAATTCAGCGGGTTCTAAACTGATGACTTCTCAGCCATGGGTGTATATAAATGACAATGTAATAATGAACACTCAAATGCTTGAGACGTTTTATTTTGAAAATGTTAAGCGTGTAGTATATATAGGCACAGCAACCATATATCAGGAGTTTGAAGGATATATTAAAGAAAAAGAATTAGATATGAACAAAGATCCACACTCTGCTTATTTTGGTGTAGCCTGGATATCCAGATTTGTAGAAAAACTTTGCCAATTTTGGCATGAAAAAACAGGAATGGAAATTATTAATGTCCGGGCATCTAATATTTTTGGACCTTATGCAAGTTTTGATTTATCAAGATCATATTTTATCCCGGCAATCATTCGAAAAGCAGTTGATAAGATGGACCCTTTTGAAGTCTGGGGTAGTTCTAATGTTACAAGGGATGTTCTTTACTCCGAAGATTTTGCGAGAGCAATTGTTATGATCCTGAACAATGATAAAATAAAATATGATACCTTTAATATCGGTTCAGGAAATAAAACTACTGTCGGTGAAGTTGTTAAATGGTCTCTGAAATATGCCGAACACAAACCTTCTAAAATCAAATATGATCTTAATAAACCGACTACAATTAAATTCAGGGCACTTGATATCTCAAAAGCGAAAAAAAATATTGGATGGGAACCATTATACACTACCGAAAATGGTATTGGAAAAACTGTTAAGTGGTGGCTTGAGAACAAAAAAAAGTGGAAAAAATGAAAAGAAAAGTTCTTATTTGTGGCAGTACTGGTTTTATAGGTAGAAATATTGCTGAAACATTGGCAGACATCGGTGATTATGATGTCTATGGAACATATTTCAAATCAGAACCGCTAAAAAATTCTAAAATAAATATGATTAAAACTGACCTTACCAATAATAATGATGTTAAATCGGTGATAAAAGGAATGGACATTGTTATTCAGGCAGCTGCAACAACATCCGGTGCCAAGGAAATTGTTTCAAAACCATATTATCATGTTACTGATAATGCAATTATGAACGCTCTTATATTTAGGACAGCTTGTGATTATAATATATCTAATGTTGTATTTTTAAGTTGTACGACTATGTATCAATCAAGCGATTTTCCTGTTAAAGAGACTGATTTTAATGCAAATGATGAAATCAACCCAAGTTATTTTGGCGGAGCTTGGACAAAAGTTTATAATGAAAAAATGTGTGAATTTTATTCACGAATTGGTTCTACTAAATATACTGTTCTAAGACATTCCAATATATATGGTCCTTTTGATAAATATGACCTTGAGAAGTCACACGTATTTGGTGCAACAATAACAAAAGTTATGACAGCTAAGGAAGGTGGTAAAATTATAGTTTGGGGAGATGGTAATGAAGAACGGGATTTATTATTTATTTCAGATCTGGTGGATTTTATTAAAATAGCAATTAAGCAGCAGAAAAACAAATATGAGATTTTTAATGTAGGATACGGCAGTGCAATTTCTGTGGGCAATTTGGTTAAAAAAATTATTAAATATTCAGGTAATAATATCAGAATCGAATACGATCTTTCAAAACCCAGCATAAAAACAAAGATTTGTCTTGATATAAGTAAAGTTAAAGATCTGTTCGGATGGTTACCAAAAGTATCCCTGGATGACGGAATAAATAAAACTATTAAATGGTATAGAAATTATTTTAAATTAAATTAAAATATTTTATGGATAAAGATGAAATTATGTCAAAAAATCCGGATGTTTTATGGGAAGTTATTGAGACTAAAGATATTCTTGTTGTTGAAAATAGACTTTCTATTTCAGTCCAACGCATAAAATTACCTGATGGAAGAATAATAGATGATTATTATCAGATATATCTGCCTGAGTGTGTTGTAGTAGTATCTCGAAATGAAGAAGGCAGGACAGTTATGTTAGAACAATATCAACATGGTTTTGGTAGAGTTAGCGTTGTTTTGCCTGCAGGAGTAATAGAAAAAGGGGAATCTCCTTTACATGCAGCTCAGCGAGAGTTATTAGAAGAAACTGGATATTCTTCAGAAGAATGGTATTCATTTGGAACTTTTCCTTTACATAATAACTATGGTTGTGGAAAAGTTAATTTCTTTTTTGCTGCAAATGTTAGACAAATAGCAAAACCGACTTCAAAAGATCTTGAAGAAACAAAAATTATTTTGATGGATGAACAAGAAACCATTAATGCAATAAAAAAAGGAGACATTATTGCTATAGGCAGTATTACTGCATTATTACTTTCAAAAATAATTTTGAACAAAGCATAATATTAAACAATTTATTCTCCTTCACAATACCCCGTAGCTTGCTACGGGGATAAAGAAAAGGAGAACCCCCACGTCTAGTTTTGTCGCAGACAAAACTGTGCGGGGTAATACCTTGATACCCTGCGGCAAGCCGCAGGGAGATTCATTAGATAAAAAAATACTATGTTAAATGTTGGATTTATTTTGCCAAGCAGTGAGTATTTATATGATCCTTTTAAGGGTGATCCTCATACCCATTTTCAGATATTAACTGTTTTGGAATCTCATTTTGGCAATAAACTTAATTTATTTCTAATTGATTTGAGAGGAATAAAAAAGGAATTTGCAATTTATCACATACCGGAGTGTGATGCATATCTTCATTCTGTTTATACGCTTGATTATGAAGAACAGTTGTCAATAGTCCATAATTTGCGTGAGCGATATCCTAAAGCAAAACATATTGCAGGTGGACCTCATGCTACTATGTTTCAAAAGGAATGTTTAAAAACTTATGATTCTCTTATTATCGGAGATGGTGAAAATTCTATAATTCAGGCAATAACAGACATAATGAATTTAAAGCTAAATAAAATCTATAAACAGACATCATCTGTAAATATAAACCTTTACCCATACCCGCTTAGAAAATATCTGCCAAAATCAACAATAGCCAGAAAAGGACTGATGACCTTAAAAAATAAAAAAGGATACGAGAATTTGTTAGGCACGACTGTGATATTTAGTAGGGGTTGTCCATATAATTGTTATTTTTGTGCTATGCCGCAAGTAAAAGAATATAGTCCGGGGATACGTTATAGAACGCCTCAACTTATCAAATCTGAGATTGAGTATTTGAAACGCGATTATGGTTTGAAAGGTATTAGTTTACTCGATGAAATTGGTATACCACCAAATCCTAAAAAAGCGATTTCGTATTTGGAAGCAATTGGTAAAACTGGAATTATATGGCGCGGTCAGTGTAGAGTAGATGGAATTACTCCCGAGCTAGCCAAGTTGGCAAGAGTATCAGGATGTGTAACAATGTGTTTTGGTGTTGAAAGTGTGTCTAAAAAAGCATTAAATTATATAAATAAAAAAATAGATATTAAGCGAGCAAAAGAATCTATAAAACTTTTAAAACAAAATGACATTGAATGCAGAATTTATATGATTATTGGGTTACCAGGGGAACCTGAAGATATAGTTGAGCAAACATGGGCATTTATTAAAGATACTTCTCCCGACATAGTTTATTTATCACTATTAACTATAAGACCGGGAACAGAAATATATAACAACCCGGATAAATTTGGAATTAAAAAGATAAATACTGATTGGACAAAAACTATGCATATGTATGGCAGATATGAAAATGAGATGCCTACTCTTACTTTCGAATATAAAGAACATGCACCGTGGGGTAAGGGTTTCAATAAAGAAAAAATAATTAATAACTATTTGGAATTACAAACAAAACTCAAAGAAGCGGGATTAGCCCATATTTAAAATTTATGAGAATACTTTTAGTTAATCCACCTACACCATTACCATATTATAATAGTAGAGAATATTATATTCCTTCTAGTCTGTTATATTTAGCTGCTGTATTACAGAATAACGGTGAAGAAATAAAAATATTAGATATGAAAACTTTTAAGTTTGAGGAGCTGGAAAATCCTAAAAAGTTTTACACGTTTTACGAGAATTTATTAATTAATACAATTTCAGATTTTAATCCTGAACTGATTGGATTCGGATGTTTGTTTTCCGGTCATTTTCCTGATATATTAAAATTTTCAATATTAATTAAAGAAAAATATAAACATATTCCTGTAGTAATAGGTGGGATTCATCCTACCATTTATCCATTTGAAATATTAAGTAATTGTCCATCTATTGATTGGCTTGTTTTAGGTGAAGCAGAGCAGTCAATATTGCAACTTGTTAATACTTTGAAAGATAAAAGTTATGAATTTGAAAAGATAGATGGTTTTGCTTTCCGAAAAAACGGAAAAGTAATTGTTAACCCTAAAACACATTTCATTAAAAATCTTGATACAATTCCTTTTCCGGCATACGATATAATAGATTTAAAAGACTATTATGTTGATACTTCGAATTGGCATAATCCTAAGAAACTTTCTATTAATACTTCAATTCCAATTATATCTAGTAGGAGTTGTCCTAATCATTGTAATTTTTGTTCTATGTTTATGGTTATGGGACCGAGATGGAGAGCGAGATCACCTAAAAATGTAGTAGATGAAATAGAATATTTGTATAATAAATATGACCATAGACATTTTTCGTTTATGGATGACAACTTTACTCTTAAAAAATCACATGTAATTGAAATATGCAATCAAATTATCAAAAGAAAATTGAATATTCAATTTGAAACGCCAAATGGGATTGCTACAGGTACTATGGATGAGGAAATATTAGATATTATGGTTTCAGCAGGTTTGGTGAGGATTTCATTAGCAATAGAAAGTGGTTCTGATTTTATCCGAAATAAAGTAATGAAGAAACATCTTAATAAAGAAAAAATTTATGAAGTTGTAAATCTTACAAAAAAGTATAAGCAATTATATGTAAGAGCATTTTTTATTATTGGAATGCCGGAAGAAACAGAAGAGACATTAATGGATACCTATAATATGATTAGAGAAATAGACGTTGACAGAATATACCTCCAAAATATTATACCATATCCTGGCACAGAATTATTTAATCAAGCATTAAAAGACAATCTATTTGTTGGTATTGATCCTAATGATTTCTATAAGTCAGATGCTCTTTATATGATAAATTATAGACAGTTTTTTATTAAACCATATAAATTGGAAATAAAATACTTGCAAGAATTTAGAATTAAATGTGATAATTTAATTGCTGAACAAAAAGCAAAGAAAGCGATATCTGTTAATATGTAAATATCTTTAGATAGAAAAATATGAATATAGTTAAGAAAATAGATGTAAATGTGATAACAAGATTAGTTAAAAAATATAGTGATTTATATGCTATGTATATAGAGTATCCGCATAAAAGTTTTTGGTCTGATAATTTTAAAGATGAAGAATATAGAAATGCATTGAAAAATTTAAATATATTAAAAAAAGATATTCCTCTCTTGTTGTATGTACATATTCCGTTTTGCCAAAAACAATGTTTTTATTGTACTTGTCATACCTTTGTTACAAATGATTATGGATGTGTGAAAAATTATTTGAATTATCTTTATCGTGAAATAGATTTACTTCATAATATATTTGATAAATATTCAATTACTCCTAATTTTAGAGAAATCCACTTGGGTGGAGGATCTCCTACTATGTTGCATGAAGAAGAATTTAATCAACTCTTAAAAAAACTCAAAACAATAGCTAACATAAAAAAATTAAGTGAATTCGCTATTGAAATAGATCCTCGCGCTGTTACAATAGATATGTTAAGATATTATCACTCAAAAGGTATTAATAGAATATCTTTTGGAATACAAGATTTTGATCTTAATGTTCAAAGATCTATTAACAGAATACAACCTCAAAAATTAGTTGAAGATTTGCTGACTTCTGAAATTAGAGAATATTTTCATGGAATCAATTTTGACATTATGTGGGGATTACCACGACAAACCAAGGAATCCTTCAAAAAAACAATTAATAGTGTTATAGGACTATCTCCCGATCGTGTTTCACTTTTAAAACTTCATTATGCACCTGATATTAAAAGACATCAAAGATTGATGAATAAATCTGATTTTCCCGGCGAAAGGGAAAAAATAAGTATTTTTCATGAAACTATACAAACTCTTGAAAATAATGGTTATATGCGTATAGGTTTAGAACATTTTACAAAACCTACAGATGATTTAGCAAAAGCACTCAAAGACAAAACATTACATTGGAATTCCTTGGGTTATACAGTAGGAAGATATTCTGATATAATTGGACTTGGTTCTGGCAGTGCAAGCACTATTACATCTGAATATTATTTCCAAAATGTTTATCCGTTAGCAGATTATGAAACTGATATTACGAAAGGCAAATTTCCTATTTATCGTGGTTATAAACTAAATAATGACGATATTATTAGACGTGACGTCATACATAATTTACGAACATATTTTTCTGTTGATTTTGATGAAATAGAGAAAAGATATGATATTGATTATCAGGAATATTTTAATAAAGAAATAACTATGTTAGATGAATTTATCAAAGATGGTTTATTAAATATTTCAGAAAAGATGATTGTTCTTACAGAGCTTGGAAAACATTTCACAGCTCAAGTCTGTCGTGTTTTTGATAAATATGCAAAAAGAAAATGAAAGATAAAGTTAAGGTTGGTTTAGTCCAGATTAATAACAGTTTTTCAAACCAAAATTATTTTCCATACACAGTTGGTATTCTTCAAGCATATGCTGAAAAATATCTTACCAGAAAAACTAATTATGAATTTTTAATTCCTATTTATAAAAGAATTCCAATTAAATTAGCTTTACAGCAACTTTCCGATGCGGATATTGTATTTTTTAGTGTATATACTTGGAACATCAAAATATCATTAGAAATAGCAAAAATGGTAAAGAAAAACAAACCTGGAACGATTATTGTTTTTGGTGGACCAGAAATACCTATAAATAATACTGAATATTTTCTAAAGAAAAACACAATAATTGATATTGCATGTATAGGTGAAGGTGAAAAATCTTTTTTATCAATATTGCGTAATTACGAAAAACGAAATTGGGAAGAAGTACCATCAATAGCATACATTGACGATAAAGGAAAATATATAAAAAAGTTAACATGTGAGAGGATTTCAGATCTTAATGAAATACCTTCACCATATACTAATGACATATTTAAACCTTTAATGGACGCGAATCCTAAAGAGAATTGGGTTGGTTTGTGGGAAACAAATCGTGGTTGTCCATTTTCTTGTACTTATTGCGTGTGGGGATCTGTTATTCAGAATAAAATATGTACATATTCTTTTGAACGTCTTAGTAGTGAAATCGACTGGTTCAGTCGTAATAAAATAGAATTTATATTTTGTTGTGATGCAAATTATGGGATTTTTCCGAAAGATATTGAAATAGTAAAATATTTAGCAAAAAATAAAAAGAAATATGGGTACCCTATCGTATTTTCAGTTCAAAATACTAAAAATTCAACAATGAGAATATATAATATTTATAAAATAATGTCAGATGCCGGATTAAGTAAGGGTGTTTCACTTGCATTTCAGTCAGTTAATTCTGAAACACTCAAAAGTATAAAACGAACGAATATATCAATAGAAACATTTTATAAACTTCAAAAATTGTTTAATAAAGAACACATTGAAACCTTCACTGATGTTATTTTAGGGCTTCCTTGTGAAACATATAAAACTTTTACAGAAGGTGTTTCTTCTATAATTGAAAATGGACAACATAATAGAATTCAATTCAATAATTTATCTATACTTACAAATTCTGAAATGGACAATAAGAATTATCAGAAAAAGTATAGTTTAAAGATAATAGAAACAAAACTTATAAATATTCACGGTAGTATATCAGATACGGATGAAGTTCAGGAAACACAACGTTTAGTAATTGGAACAAAATCTATGCCAAAAGATGAATGGATTAGAGCAAGAATATTTGGATGGATGGTATCTTTATTGTACTTTAATAAACTTCTGCAAGTTCCTTTTATCGTTTTAAATAGAATTTATTCGCTAAAATATGAGGAGTTAATTGAAATCTTTATGACTCACAATAAAAGCTTACCGATAATAGACAATATATACTCATTTTTTTATAGTAAAGCTAAAGATATTCAATGTGGAGGGACTGAGTTTTGTAAATCAAAAGAGTGGCTGAATATTTGGTGGCCTGCAGATGAATTTATGCTGATTAAATTATGCACAGAAAATAAATTTCAGGAATTTTACAAAGAAGCAGAGCAATTAATCAGCAAATATTTAGTGCAAAGGAAAAAAAACAGCGATAAAAGCATTCTACACGAAACAATTACTTTTAATAAAAATTTATTGAAAATGCCATTTCAAGATAAAAATATTAAAATGAGTCTATCTTATAACATTTGGGATATTTATAATGCTAAGCTAGTCGGGAAAGATATTTCACTTAAAAAAGGTAAGTACTATTATGAAATAGATTGTTCAACAAAAAAATGGTTATCTTGGGAAGACTGGTGTAGGGAAGTTGTTTGGTGGGGATATAAGAGAGGAGCATATCTTTACGATTGTAAACATATAAAGCAATGAAACTAAAAAATAAAGTTGCAATAATTACAGGTGGTTCAGGCGGGATTGGAAAAGTAATTGTAAGAGCATTTCTTAAAGAAGGTGCGAAAGTTGTTATAGCAGAAATAAATGATTTAGAATTAAAAAAAACATTAGGTATATTAAAATATTACAAGAAAAATACGCTAATTGGTGTTCATGCTGATATATCAAATAGTGAACAGGTGAAATATTTAGTTGATAAAACTATATCAATCTACGGAACAATTGATATATTGGTGAATGTAGCAGGTGTTCAGCAACCTATTGGAACACTGGTAAAAGTAGACGAGAAAGATTGGATAGAAAACATTAAAATTAACATAATTGGAACTATGCTATGTTCTAAATACGTATTACCAGTAATGATTTCAAAAAGGAGCGGCAAAATTATTAATTTTTCAGGTGGAGGTGCAACTTTTCCGAGACCTAATTTTTCCGCATATGCTTCGTCAAAAGCTGCTATTGTAAGATTTACAGAAACAATTGCGGAAGAATCAAAAGAATATGGGATTGATATAAACACCATTTCACCTGGTTCCGTTTATACAAATATGTTAAAAGAAATTATTAGGGAAGGTAATAAAGTGAGTAAAAATGATTATGAAGAAGCTATTAGAATAAAAAAAGAAGGCGGAAATTCTCCTGAATTATCTGCAAAATTATCAGTATTTTTAGCTTCTAATGAATCAAACGGTATTACCGGAAAATTAATAAGTGCAGTATGGGATAATTGGAGAAATTTTGATAAAAATAATTCAAAAATAATGAATTCTTCATTATTTACTTTAAGACGGGTAGATGGTATAAATATTATTGAGTCAAAAAAAATCAAAAAAAAATAACGAAATCATGGATAAACTAAAAATATTATATCTTGGTCATATCGTAGACGAAGTACCTATTGTAACCGGAAACAATTTTACAAAAACTTTAATATCTAATGGTGCTTTATATTTAGATTATATAGAAATATATAATAAATATGGATATAAAGGGTCCCATGTTTATATAGAAGACTATGCCGTTAAAAATAGAGTTAATTGTATAATATTTTCGGCTCCAGATTTTTACTTTGATGTAACTTTTCTTGAGAGATTAAGAAAAAATATATTTATAGTCGTATTAACGAGCGACACCTCACATTTTTATGAAGTACGGGATCAATATTACGCTCAAGCAATGGATTTATTATTGATTACTAATTATACTACAGAATTAAAGTTACGACAAATTGGTATTAATTCAATAATTTATTTTGGTTGGTTTGATACTAATCAATACAAAAAAATTGATAATTCATCTAAGGAAATAGATGTTTCTTTCATAGGACAACTAAAAGGTAAAGTCGGAAGATTAGAATATATCAATTATCTTTTAGAAAATGGCATTAATATAAAAATATTTGGTTATGGTTCTTCGGTTGGTTTGATAACTATTGAGAAGAAAACAGAAATTCTTAACAGAAGTAAGATAAACTTAGTACTGACCGGAGTAACAGAAGAAACAATGTTAACTAAAAATCATAAAATTAATAGAAGAAAGAAACAGATTAAAGCAAATATTTTTGAAGCAGCGTTTTGTGGAGGATTTGTATTGTCAGAATATGCATATGGAATTGAAAATCTATTTGAGGTTGGTAAAGAAATAGTAATCTTTCGTGATAAAGAAGAACTGCTTGAAAAAGTTAGGTATTATCTCAAACATGAAGAAGAAAGAGAAAAAATTGCTAAGAAAGGTTATGAGAGGGTAATTAATGAAGAAGATTATAATGTAAAATCAGCTGTTCCAAAAGTGATAACGGCAATAGACGAATTGAGGAAAATAAAAAAATATAAACCATCAATTATTTATCTTGATGAAGAATTTGTTAGAAATTACACTACATTTAGAGTGCTTTTGTTTGTAAAATTTATAAAATCATTAAAGTGGAAACTTGCATTTGAAGAACTCAAAATTATTCTTAAGAACAGGAAACTGGATTTGTATCAAATTCGCATTTTTTTTATTGAAGAAATACTTGATAAATTTCCTAAGATAAAGTCAATACTAAAACTAATAATTGAGCCTAAACAATGAATACTAAAATATTATTGATTACAATACCATATGGTGAGAATATTACAGAAGATGTACCTATTGGCATATCAAGGGTAATTGAAGGGATTGAACCTTCGTTAAATTGTGATATAGATTTTTTAGATTTATATTATTATAACTTATCTTTGGTTGAAATAGAAAATAAAATTCGTGCATTTTCACCACAAATAATTGGATTTAGTGCAATTCTAACTCATTCATATGCAGCTTTAAAAAAATTATCAATATTTATAAAGGATAAATTCCCGAATACAATTCAGGTTTTAGGCGGTGAAATGGCAGTAATATCCAATATAATACTTCAAAAAACTAACATTGATTTCTGCGTAACAGGTGAATCTGAGCCGACTTTCAGTAATTTAATCTCTAAATTAGAACAAAACAAGTATGATTTATCTCATCGTGAAGTCTTCAAGGATATTAAAGGACTTGCCTTTCTTTTAAATGATATACCGTATTTTATCGGATATGCGGAAGAATCTGCAAATGGAATGCGTCAAATGAATTACGATTTGATTTCAAAATATACAAATATAGAACATTATATGCCATTAGTTAATGGAGAACGGTTCAGGAGAGGAATTAATAAATATGAGATAGAAAGTTTTTTTAGTTTATTTCATCCGGATAATGTGAAGAAAAAAATTGCTAATGTGTCTACGAGTAAGGGTTGTGTAAATAAATGCACATTTTGTCATAGATTTTTTAAAGGTTACAAAGTTATGCAACCTGAAGTTGTAATAAATTATATTGAAGGATTAATAAATAAATATGATATTGGATTAATTCTTTTTGCTGAAGAAAACTTTGGTTTAAATTCCGTTGTGACTGATAAAATAATAAATTACTTAAAAGAGAAAAAAATAAATTGGATGGCAGGAGCTGTGAAAGCAAAAACTATTAATAAAGATAATATAAAAAAATGGAAAGATGCAGGATGTGTATACATAGGGTTTGGTATTGAATCTTGTTCTCAAAGAATGCTAGATATAATGGAAAAAAGAACTACCGTAACCGAAAACTTAAATGCAATTAAATTATGCATTGAATATAATTTATATTCAGGAATACTTTTGCTTATAGGAATGCCGGGGGAAACAGAGGAAACAATAGAAGAGACAATAAATAATTTATCTACCGTTATACCTGATGACATAAATATTCCTTATGAGATGTGTTTTAATTGGTTTCAGGCAGTTCCAGGTACACCAGGTTATGAATATGCAAGAAGAATAGGTTTTGTCGGTTTATCTCTTGACGATGAAGAGAAATATATTGAAGGGCTTTATAATGTGAACGCCAATGATATAAAACGCTATCTCAATTTTACAGATTATGAAAAAGAAGAAATTGCCTATTGGAAAGACTATATATTTTTAGAGCTGGTAGTTGCTTATATGAGAAAGCATGGTATTTTAAGAACATTAAAATTTAAAAAAGCAAATAGATACAAATATGGATTAATATATATGATTTTTCCAAGAAAATTAAGAAAATATTTATTGAGATATCTTGGAATCGTAAGATATTTTGGATTTAAAGCAATCTTCCGGGTAATTTTCAAAAAACTTTCTTCAAAAAAGAAATATTATTTTTCTAACCTGAATAAGTCGCTTAGAGAAATCAACAAAAGTATACCTATTACGATAAGGAAAGACGATATTCATACGACTGTTTTAAGAAATGGAGTATAAGACAGGGTTGTTTGTATAAGAGCTAATGAAGAAAATAATAATAAATAAAAAGGTGTTGGCATTGTTTCCATTTAATGATAGCGAGTATTTTAATACACTTCGTAATCATTTAAAATATTATTTTGCGTACATTAATTTTTTTAATTATTTAGATTACTTTAATAAAAATGGTATTAAAAACACTGAGAATTTTATAGAAAAATTTATATTTGATAATAAAATTGATTGGATTTTATGTTTTCCTTATGGAACAGTTTATGATTTGTCAATTGATTTTTATGCTAAATTGAAAGATAAGGTTAAGGTTGTTATAGTAGCGAATGATGATGATCTGGCTTTTGATGTTTTCTCTAAATATTATAATCAATTGGCAGATGCTGTTATGACTACAGATTATTTTACAATTTTTGGATATAAAAGGTTTGATATTCCGGCAATTTTCTTTCCACCAGCTCATAGTAAAAAAGACTATTATCCTATTGATTTAAATAAAGATATTGATGTTTGTTTTATAGGAGATTGTACTAAAAGTGACAGAATGGAATATATAAATTATTTGCTTAAAAACGGTATTGCCTTAGAAACTTTTGGAAAGGGTTCTAAAAATGGTTTCATTAACTGGGCAGATTTTTCAAAAATATGTTCAATGAGTAAAATAAATATAACTTTTAATAAATTGGATAAACTAAATTGGTTTACTAAAGATGAACCTTTGCTAAATAGGGTCAGGCAAAATAAAGGTCATTTTAGTCAGATTGCCTTAACAAAGACTTTCTGTCTTTCTGAGTATGCTCCGAGTCTAAATATTATTTGCAGAATAGGAAAAGAAATAGATATTTTTAACAATAAAGAAGAATTGCTTGACAAAGTAAAATATTATCTTGCTAATGATAAAAAAAGAGAAGAAATTGCTAAATTAGGATATGAGCGGGCAATTAATAATTATGAAATCGAAATATCTTTGCCTAGAACATTAAAAAAACTTGAAGATATTTTAAGAAGAAGTGATGTGGTAACTACAAGCATAAGAAGAACTGAGATATTCATGAGTACTAATTTTAAGGTTAAGCAAATAAACAGTTTAACTTTTTCGATGTTTGCTATGATAAAACACGGTAAAATTAAATATATAATAGAAACATTTTTTACATTATTTAAATATGGTTTTTATATTTTTATTAAAGGTTTTGGGAGTGGACTAATTAGAGTAATAAAAAGTAGATATAATAAACTATTTGGATTATAGGATAATATTTAAATATATTACAGAAAATCTTGGTTTATAATTATTAAATAAATGACAACGACATCGTCCTTAAAACCACTAGTTACAGTTATTATAGATACGTTTAATTATGGAATATTTATAGAACAATGTGTTGATAGTGTTCTTAATCAGGACTTCCCGAAAGATCAGTTGGAAATATTAGTGATAGATGACGGTTCAACTGATGATACGAAAGTAAAGATATCAAAATATGAGAAGCAAATAAAATATATCTATCAGAAAAATAAAGGTCAAGCCGGAGTATTCAACACCGGATTCGGTTGTGCGCAAGGCAATATAATATGTCTTTTAGATGCAGATGATTACTGGTATCCTAATAAGTTAAAAGCAGTTTGTGATATATTTGAAAAATATCCTGACGTAGGTCTTGTACAGCACCCCTCCATACATATAGATATATCTAACAAAGTGATTAATAAAACATCCTGGAAATTACCCGAATTTTATGATTTGGATTATTTTCTAAATTATCGGACGTTTTTTTATGGAACAAGCAATCTAAGTTTTAGAAAACAATATTTAGTGAAAATTCTGCCTGAACCGGAGGAAATGGGTAATTTTGCAGATCAATATCTTTACTGGAATACACTGTTATATAGCAGAATATATAATATAAATAATGCATTTACTGCACATCGAATTCACACTTCTAACTGGTATGCTAAAAGGTATTCTAATTTAAAAATGCTGGAGATGCATATATCAGTACTTGAAAGAGTAAACACTATCTTTGAAAATAATTTAAAAATAATATTGCCTGGTAAATATGCTATTGCACCTGCTGTAAGAGAACAGGAATTTGAGATTATAAAGGAAAAGATTATTTTATTTAGAAAAGAGATGCAATTTTATAGAGCAATTAAAGCATTCTTGACAATATTTAGATATCCCATTACTAAATATGTAATATTTAAAGAAATTACATTATTTTTGGCTTTATTAGAGCCGGGTTTATATCTTAAGTTATTTGCTTTATATTCTAAAATTAACTTTATTTCAAAATTAAGAGAAAAAATTCTGCCCGAAAAGTTATGAAATGTCCTATATGTCTTGAAAATACCGGAATAATATTGATTGAAACACATTGTGATTCAATCGAAAATGAAGAATATAAAATCTATTTATGCTCAAATTGTGGTGTATCATTTGCCAATCCGTTGAAGTCACCTTGTCCAGAATGGTATGCTAAATGTGATTATTATAATGAAGCAGAAGAATTAGTAACAACAAAATTAAACATACGATTTAAAACATTTTTTAAGTTAAATATTCCTAGGTCTGGTGAACTTCTTGATATTGGTTGCGGATATGGAAATTTTATTTATACTGCAAAAAAATCAGGTTACAATGTTACAGGAATAGATTTCAGTAAACAGCAAATATTAAAGGCAAAAGAAATATTATTTTTAGAAAATGTTTACGCTATTGGTTTAGATGAGTTTTGTGAGAATAATAAAGATGCGAAATATGACATAATTACTGTTTTTGGTTTTTTAGAACATCAATCTGACCCGAACCATGTAATAGAATTGTGTAGAAGTATACTTAAGTCAAGTAAATATTTAGCTATAGAAGTCCCTAATGAGTTAAGACCAATATTTCTAAAGAGAGAAGTATGGGATTATCCACCGCATCACTTGACTCGCTGGACCAGTCAATCGTTAAGTAAATTATTAGAATTAAAAGGTTTTAAAATTATTGATATTAAAGATTCTTACTTGCCAATAGAACATATTTATAATCAAGTTTTTGGAATAGTATTTAAAAAGTTTCTAAAAGAAGTAATTACGAAAATAAAAAAAATGTTATTTATTGAAAATGCGGCAAAAGTTGAGAAAACTGATTTTCAGGAATTGTACAAAAAAGATGATAGAATTAAGCATAGGGTAGGTATTTTTAATATCTTTTTCGGAAACTTATTTTTAAGAAAAATTACAGTTAAATTTATTAAAAACTTTTTCTATGTTTTATTGCTACCGATAACTATATCGCTCACTTTATATTATAGATTAATAAAACACCACGGTTGTAGCATTTTTGTTTTAGCACAGTTAAAAGATTAGATAACGAGGTTGATGAAGTTTATGAGATTTAAAAAAGTAATATTAGCAAATTTAACTTCGCATGAGACTTCTGCTTTTAAAAAGAGAGCTGTATTGCGGGCTGGTTTGGGTTATATAGCACAAGTCTTGTATGATAATAATATAAGCTACAAAGTTGTAGATCTTTCTTTAGGATATAACGTAAATTACTTGTTAAAAAAAATAGAGCAATTTAATCCTGATATCATAGGTATCACTCTTTTATCTTATAAATATAAATATAGCTATGATATTATAAAAATTATTAAAAAAAGGTTTAAGGATATTGTAATTGTCTGCGGGGGTCCCCATGTTACGACATTTCGGGGAACGGTTCTTGAAGAGTGCACAGAAATAGATTTTGCTATTGCAGGTGAAGGAGAAGAAGTAATTGTCCAACTTTGTGCAGGTGTAAAATATGAAGATATTTCCGGATTAATTTATCGTGACGAAAATAGAATAATTTATAATGAAATGAAACCTTTTAGGGAGAATTTAGATACACTTAATTTCCCGAAATATATAAATTTTGAATTAGAAAATTATCCGTTAAGAAAATCTCTGTTAAGCGAAAGAGTCATCCCGATTGTAACCTCACGAGGATGTCCGCATGATTGTATTTATTGTCCGGTAAAGACAACTATAGGGCAAAAATTTCGCTACCGTAATATAAATAATATCACAGAAGAAATAAAGTACTGGTATAACATCGGCTATAAAAGATTTTCAATTGTCGATGATAATTTTACTTTAATTAGAGAAAGAGTATGGCAACTTTGTGAAGAAATAGAGAGACAGAACTTAAAAGGATTGATATTAAATTTACCAAACGGGATCCGTGCAGATAAAATTGATTATGAACTTCTTGAAAAGATGTATTCAGCAGGATTCAGATATATCGGGTTCGGTGTAGAAAGCGGGAACAATAAAATACTTAAAAATTTAAAAAAGCATGAAACTATAGAAACAATTGAAAAAGCGATAAATGATGCTTGTAAAATCGGGTATTATATTGATTTATTTTTTTTAGTTGGTTCTCCGGGCGAAACCGAAGAAGATGTTAAAGATTCTATCAGAATTGCTTCTAAATACCCTGTAGATAATGTTTTCTTTTTCAATTTAATTCCATATCCCGGAACTGAATTGTTTGACTGGATAAAGAAAAATGGTCATTTTCTTTATTCGCCGTCATATTATTTGAATAAAATTAATTCAAATATGGATGTTCCGGTGTTTGAAACTATTGAATTTACAATAAAATCACGCAAATCTATGCTCAAACTGGCAAGAGATTCTGCCAAAAAACTAAAAGTAAATATTTATATTAAAAAACTTAGCGATAAACACATAAAAGGAGTTTTTGCTAATATAATCGCAAATATTTATGCAACAAATATTATCCAACGCATTTTTAATGATATTAGCATTTTTGGCAGAATAAAGACAATAATATTAAAAATATGAAAAAACCGTTTTTTTCAGTAATTATTCCGACATATAATAGAGCTAATCTGCTAAACCAGACATTAGAAAGTCTTAAAATGCAGATTTTTAGTGATTATGAGGCGTTTGTCATAGATGATGGTTCCAGCGATGAAACATCAGAAGTTTTTAAAAAATATTCAGATAATCAAAACTGGAATTTTATACGACTTGAAAAAAATAAAGGTCAGGCATATTGCAGAAATTTAGCAATTAAACAGGCAAATGGCAAATTTTTAACATTTCTTGACGCCGACGATGTGTGGTTGCCCGGTAGATTAGAAAAATTTTATAAACTTTCTATAGATAATAATGACACTGGATTTATATTTTCTAACGGATATATATTTCAAGATAACACTATTATAGGTAAATTTTTCAGAGAAAACAGAAAAATACCTACCGGAAAACTATATCCTTATATGGCAATTTCAAATTACTGGTTACCATATGTAACAACAAATGTAGCGTTTCTAAAAGAAGCGATTGCTAAAATCGGTTATTTCAGGGAAGATATGAGTCATCTTGAGGATATGGAATTGTATACTAAAGTTCTTAAATATTATAAGGTAGATTATATACCGGAACCGCTTTCCGTATATAGAATTCACTCATTATCAAAAAATCCGCAAAGTTTAACTTTAAAATATGAAAAAGGTTTGGAGGATTTTTTAATATCTTTAGATACAGCTAATCCTCCGCCTGAAGTATCCGAAACATTAAAAAATTATGTATATTATAATCAGGCTGTTATATATTTAAAAAATGGATTTGGAGAAAAAACAAGGGAATGTATAGGTAAAATTGGGAATAAAAAGAATAATTATAAAACATTTTTACTTTATGCGTTTTCATTTACACCTAAGTTCGTATTAGCTATTTTAAGGTTTTTTTATAAAAAATATAGAACATTAAAATTAAAAGCATTTGCTCCGGAAGAATTTGGAAAAACGGAAAAATGGTTTAAGGAATTAGGAAGAGAAATATAATGTGCGGAATAACCGGTATTTATAATTTTGGTAATAATAAACATATAGAAAGAAATATTCTAAGTAAAATGTGTGATATTATAAAGCACCGGGGACCTGATTCGGAAGGTCTTTTTTTAGAAAATGAGATTGGATTAGGTATACGACGGTTAGCCATCATTGATTTAAAGACAGGAGATCAGCCGATACATAATGAAGATAATACTATTTGGATTGTTCTTAACGGCGAAATCTATAATTATTTAGAGTTGCGAACCGAACTTGAAAAAAAACATAAGTTTTATACAAAAACTGATACGGAAATTATAGTGCATCTATACGAAGATTATGGTGAAAAATGTGTGCAGTATCTTAGGGGAATGTTTGCATTTGCAATATGGGACAAAAAAAACAAAAAACTTTTCGTTGCAAAAGATAGAATTGGCAAAAAACCTTTTTATTATACTTTGGTTAACGGCTCGTTTGTTTTTGCTTCTGAAATAAAATCTATAATAGAATATATAAATAAGACACCGGAAATTGATTTAGAAGCAATTGATCTTTTTTTAACTTATCAGTATATTCCTTCTCCTAAAACAATCTTTTCTAACATAAAATCACTTATGCCGGCGCACACACTAACGTGCGATAAGAATGGAAGTGTACGTATAGAAAAATACTGGGATTTGGATTTTGTAAGAAAAAGTGATATTTCTTTCAAAGATGCATGTGAAAAAACAAAAGATTTGTTGATAGAATCAACAAGATTAAGAATGATATCAGATGTCCCTTTGGGGGCATTTTTATCAGGTGGTGTTGATTCGAGCATAATTGTCGGACTAATGAGTTCATTATCAACTCAGCCGATAAAAACATTTTCTATCGGTTTTGAGGAATCTGAATTTTCAGAATTAAAATACGCAAAAATTGTTGCTAAACATTTTAAAACGGACCATCACGAACTTATAGTTAAACCAAACTTTATTGATATTCTTCCAAAACTTATATGGCATTACGGTCAACCATTTGCTGATTCCTCTGCTTTACCGTCATATTTTGTTTCAAAAGAAACCAGGAAACATGTTACTGTTGCGTTAAATGGCGATGGCGGTGATGAAACATTCGGAGGATATTTGCGGTATAAAGCCATGAAAGGGTCACTCTATTTTTCATTTCCATTTCAAATATTAGGAAAAAAATTAACAGAAAACCTTGCTTCACTTATACCTTTTAAAAATAAAAAATATTTCAGATACCTATGGCGGCTTATTTCAGCACTTTCTGAACCGGTAGCATTGAGGAACATACAGTGGCATTACTTTTTTTCAAATGAAGCAAAAGAAAATTTATATACTGACAATATGCAAAAAAAATTGTATAATAGTAAATATAGCTACATGGAAAATATATTTAAAAATGCACCTGCAAATGATATAATGGACAGGACGTTTTATACTGATATAAAAGCATATTTACCGGAATGTCTTTTAGTTAAAATGGACATAGCATCAATGGCGAACTCGCTCGAAGCAAGAAGCCCGTTTTTAGATTATAAATTAATGGAATTTTCTGCATCTCTGCCATCTGACTGGAAATTACACGGTTTAACGACAAAATATATTATAAAAAAAACATTTGAGGATATTTTACCGAAGGAAATATTATACAGGAGGAAAATGGGTTTTGGAATTCCCATAGGGAAATGGTTTAAAAACGACTGGAAAAGTTATTTCCAAGAAACTGTTTTATCATCAAAAGCAATATCCCGTGGATATTTCAGAAAAGAGTCATTAGAACAGCTGTTTGATGAACATATTTCAGGGAAAAGAAATCATGGTTATCGCATGTGGGCACTTTTGATATTGGAAATATGGCATAATGTTTATCTGGATAAAAGAGTTACTTAATAACATGAAATTACGTGATAAAAATATTATATTATTAATTTTTATAGTTGCTTTGTCGGTAAGATTAGTTTATTTTTTAAAATTTTCCGATTTGGAGTGTATATATGGTCCAGATGCAACAGAATATAATAGTTATGCTGTAAATTTACTTAGTGGTAATGGTTATCAAAATAATGGTATTCACAGTTTTCGTCCTCCTGGGTATCCATTTTTTCTAGCAGGTGTTTATGCTATATTTGGACATTCTTTTATTATTGTGCAGATAATACAATTAATAATTAGTGCTTTTAACTGTATAATTATTTTTCTTATCGGTTTAGAAATAAGCAATAAAAGCGTAGCTGTTTTTTCAGGTTTTTTCTCATGTTTTTTTTATAGTTTATACATAATGCCATCTAACATTCTTACTGAGACATTATTTACCTTTTTATTATCTCTTTCTATCTTGTTTTATTTAAGGATGGATAGAAAGCCTATATATGAAATTGTTGCTCCTATACTTTTAGGAACGGCTACTTTAACTCGTTCCACTACACTTGTATTTCCTTTTTTTATTTTTTTCTGGTTTTTTTTGAAATACCCGCTAAAAGCAATGATTAAAAAGATTTTTTTAACTAGTATTCTTTTTTTATTAGTATTATTACCATGGACAATGAGAAATTATCTTGTTCATCATGCTTTTGTTCCTGTACACATTCAAGCCGGTATGGTTTTTTGGGGTGCAAATAATTCTCTCGCAGGAGGAAAGTGGAATGAACATGGTCCAGATTGGGGAAAATACAGTAATTTATCTGAACTTGAGAAGAATAATAAATATTTTAATGAAGGTCTAATGTGGTTGAAAAATCAATCTTTTTTACAGATTATAAAATTATATTTACTCAAAACTTCTGTATTCTTTTATCCTTTTTTTGAAGGACGTATTAATAAGCCAGTACCAAAATATGATTTAACCTTTGGAATTATTCTACCGTTTTGGATATTAGGTATGTATTTTGCAGTCAAATTAAGAAATATACAAAGTTTATTATTATTATTATTAATTATTACTTATTTTATCTCAACTCTGGTATTTTATACTAATGAACGTCTTAGAAGTCCGATTTCTTCGGAAATTATTATTTTTGCAGCTATTGGAATATATTCTATTTTTGATAGATTTAAAAAGAATATTTATAGATATTCTTTTTTTACTATTTGGGTGGTAAGTAATGTTTTGGTTTATATTTATTCAGAACCTATTCATTCAGTATTAAAATTGATAATCAGGAAAACAAGAGAATTATAGGAATAATTGTTTTTGTAAGAAAAATTAATAAAAACTACCTTGAACTAAAGTCGGGGTCTTACGCAGCATTAATATTTATATGAATGACAATATTGATATTTTTGCATATGAAGTTTTAAGGGCGTTTGCCTTGACCCATAATTATAATGAGTGGATATACAAGATATTTCAGCCATATTTGGGAAGTTGCGTTTTAGAAGTAGGTTCAGGTATTGGAAATTTAACAAAATATTTTTTTAAATCCTGTAAAAAATTAATTGGAATAGATATTTCCGGTTCTTTTCTTTCGCATTTAAAAATAGACTATCCTGAATTGGAACTTTATAATTATGATATTAGTAAAAATGATGTCCTATCGTTATCCAATAGAAAGATTGATACAATTGTTTGCGTTAATGTACTTGAACATATAGCCGATGAAAAAAAAGCATTGCAGAATATGTATAATTTACTTCAAACTAACGGACATTTACTATTATTCGTTCCGGCTTTAAATTGGCTATTTGGCTCCTTAGATAAAAATGCAAATCATTGTCGCAGGTATGATAAAAAATTATTAAAAAACCTATTAGAGCAGAATGGATTTAAGTTAGAAAAAATGTTTTATAGTAATTTTATAGGAATATTTGGATGGTTTGTCAATGGTAAGATACTAAAAAGAAAAAGTTTTCCGATTGTGCAGCCTATTTTATTTGATAAGATGGTTCCATTTTTAACAAAAATAGAAGAATATATCAGACCTCCTATTGGAATGTCTTTAATAGTAATAGTAAAAAAATAGAAAAATGAAAACTTATTGTCGGATAGTATCTTTAATCATAAGGTCTTATAAAAATGAAAATTAACTGGAAACCAGTACTGTTAATATTTATTTTGTTTATTGCTTTGTTTTTGCGGTTATATGGTATACGGTGGGGATTACCTAATAAGGAACATTTCTATTCATATTATGCAGATGAGTATAACGTTATTAATACTTTACAAACAATAAATATATCAAAATTTAATTTTACTCCGCCAATACCTATGTATAATCCGACATTCTATTACTTTTTAGTAGGGGCGGCAGTTAAATTCTCTTCTATGTTAGGATTAATTACCCTGACAACATCAAAGCAGTTTTATCTTTTTAATGTAGGAGAATATGCAAAAATATATTTAATTGGTCACTTTATAAGTGTACTTATGGGTATTCTAACAATGTGTTTTGTTTATTTTATAGGAAAAATATATTATTCGGAAAAAACAGGTATTTTAGCAGCTTTGTTTTTTAGTGTTGTTCCGTTAAGCGTGGTATCTTGTCATTACATGGAGCCGGCAGTTACAGTAACATTTTGGATTACTCTAACTATGTTTTTCGCATTAAATATTATTTATTCCGGTAAAACCAAATGGTATATTTTAGCAGGAGCAAGTTGTGGTTTGGCTATGAGTTCAAAATATACAGCTATACCTTTTGTGGCAATAGTTACACTAGCCCATATTTTGAGAAAAGACAAAATTATTAATCAAAATATTATCTTGTTTTATATTACAGTAATTATATTTTTTGCATTCGGAACCCCATATTCTGTTTTGGATTTTAAAACCTTTAAGCTCAATATAGTGCCTTTCTTTAAAAGAGCAACTATAGGTGTAGGTTCCAGAGGAGTTAACTGGTTTAATCCTATCACGAGATTGCTTTATTATGGATTAGGGTTTCCGATACTTATACTTTCTATCTGTGGCATTGTTTTTGCCTTAATTAAAAGAGAGAAATCTGATTTATTATTACTATCATGGATATTTTTTTACTATTATATCCAGGCGCAGGCAGGTTTCAATATTGTTAGATATCAGAATGAATATACGCCTTTTTTAATTCTTCTGGCAGCAAGATTTGTTTGTGATATGAAGAAATATATCCAAGTAACAGTCATACCTTTATGTTTTTTTATTACTTTTGTATTTTCATTGTCATATGTTAATATGATGGTCGGACCGACTCCGCAAGATAGAGCTTCCACCTGGATTAGTAATAACATTAAAGGAGGTTCAAAAATTGGAGTAATAAATAAACCATATTGGTATTCTCCTCCTGTCATAAATATGAAATATTTTGCTTTAAGCAGATATAGTGAAAATCCGGAATATAATAAACCCGATTATAAAATTGTTGATTTAGAATATGATCCTGCAAAATTAGAAAAGGAAAAGCCGGCATATATAGTTACATCAGATGCCGAATTTATACTCAACCGGCCTATAACACCAAAAACGGATAACTTAATTTACCAAATGTTTTCTTCCGGAAAATATGAAGAAATAAAACGATTTGAAACATTTCCACATTTTTTAATTTTTTCTTTTAAGAAAAAAGATTCTTATCCTTCGGATTGGGAATTCCCTTGTCCTACAATATTAATATTAAAAAAGAAGTAAAAAGGAAAACATGTCTATGATAACAGGTAAAAAAATATTTATTACAGGCGGGTATGGGTTCATAGGTAGTTCTTTGTGTCAGAGAATCGTTCAAAATAATGAATTGATAATTTATGATAATGAAAGAAGAAATGCCTTGAAATATACTGATTTACAGTCACATCCAAACATTATAACCATAAATGGTGATATATTGGATAAATCATTTCTTAGTGAAAGTATGCATAAACATAAACCTGATATAATAATCCATTTAGCTGCAATGGCCGGTGTGTCAGATTATTACAGTCATCCAATAAGGACAATGGAAGTGAATATGGTAGGAACTTATAATGTTTTAGAAGTAGTGAAAGATTTAAATATAAAAAAGTTTATAAACTTTTCAACAAGTGAAGTCTATGGTCCTTTTATATTTAGAGCAAAAGAAGATCAGATTACATCTCAAGGAGAAGTAAAAGCTTCACGCTGGACATATTCTGTAAGCAAACTTGCGGCAGAACATCTTTGTTTCTCGTACCAGAAACAATATAATATCCCTATAGTATCACTAAGACCGTTTAATATTTATGGACCGGGGCAGGTCGGAGAGGGAGCAGTGCAAATATTTGTACCGCTTGCATTAAAAAATAAGGAGATTCAGGTTACTAATGACGGTAATCAAATCAGATCGTGGTGCTACATCGATGATATGGTTGACGGAATAATGTTATGTATAGAGAACGAAAAAGCTAACGGAGAAGTTTTTAATATCGGTAATCCAAAAGGAACTATTACTATACTGGGACTTGTAGAAAAAATTATTAGACTTGTGAATTCTAAATCAAAAATTAAATTTATACCCCATCCGAGTGTGGATGTGGAATTGCGTGTTCCTAATATAAAAAAAGCTGAAGATATATTGGGTTTTTGTCCGAAGATTGAACTTGATGAAGGGTTAAGTCGAGCCATTGAGTGGTATAAAAAAGTAAAATTACCGGAAATAAATATATGAAAGTAATAATTTTAGGCGGGGGAATTACCGGTTTAAGTGCTGCTTTGAAGTTAGCCGAAAAGGGCATTACTGATATCGAAGTTCTTGAAGAAAATAATTATGTCGGAGGTCTGGCGGCAAGCGTTAAGATTGACGGAAATATATTTGATTATGGTCCCCATGCTTATCATTCCAATACAACTGAAATATTATTAAAACTCAAAAAACTGGCAGGCGACAATTTCGTCGAGCTTAAGAAAAATGTTAAAATTAAATTTAGAGGTAAATATTATAAATATCCTTTAGAGGCGATAGATATTGTCTTTAAGCTAAATCCGTTTCTTGCTATAGCATGTATAGTTAACTACATATATGTTAATATAAAAAATAATTTCATTAAAGGTAAAATAAAATCAACTGAAGATTGGCTTGTAAAAGGATTCGGGAAGACATTATATAATATTTATTTTGGGCCTTATACCCAGAAAGTATGGGGAATAAAACCGTCTCAATTATCTCCTCTCTTTGCAATGCATAGAATCCCCCATACAAGTCTTATAACAGTAGCTGCGAAATCTTTTTTAAAAGGCGTAAAAAAATTAACCCACAAAGAACACAAATATTCACCTTTGGTAATAGAGTTTTTTTATCCGAAAAACGGGGCAGGATTTATACCAAACCAAATGGCTAAAATAATATCTGAGAATAAAGGAAAGATATCTTTAAATTCAAAAATGATAGGGTTAAATATAGAAGATAAAAAAGTAAAATCAGTAATATGTAAAACTGCGGATGGAATTAAGGAAATAAAAGGTGATTATTATATTTCCACGATTCCAATAACTGATTTGATATCATATTTAAAACCTTTGCCGCCAAATAACATAACATCTTTATCTGAAAATATGTTTTATCGTGCGATCGTGGTAGTCTGTTTATTAATTAATAAGCCGAAAGTATTTGATGCAGAATGGATATATTTTACAAACAGGACTTTTAATCGTCTTTCAGATATAAGGAATTGCGGTGCTATAAATGCAATTCAAGAAGGCAAAACCGGTTTGATGGCAGAAATTACTTGTAATTTCGGTGACGATATATGGAATACCGATAAAAATATTCTTTGTCATAAAGTAATCAGGGAACTGGAAGAAGAGGGATTTATAAATAAAAATGATGTGTTAAAATATGATATTCTCAAAGTAAAAAATGGATATCCGGTTTATGACTTGGACTATGAAGTAAGAATGGAAAAAATAACAAAATATATAGAAAATATAAGCAATTTGTTCATAACGGGCAGGCAAGGTTTATTTAAATACGTTGATATGGACGTTGCAGTGGAGATGGGCGAAACAGTAGCAGACCATATTCTAAATAAAAAGTCTAAAAACGAAATAAGCAAAATTCCTTTCGAGGAAAAACTTTATGCCTGATATAATATTTGTTAATCCTAATCTGACACTTGAAGAAAGATACGGTAAGCTAGCAGCTGCCGGAAGTTTGGAACCGCCGCATGGTTTATGTAATTTAGCAGCTGTATGTATTAAGGAAAATATAGATGTAGAAATATTAGATATTCCTGCGCTCGGATTAACATATGAACAAGCATTAAATCATATAATAAAAAAATCACCAAAATATGTCGGTATAACGGCGGTAACTATATCAATTTATAATGCTGCAAAATTAGCCAAAATGATCAAAGAAGTAGATAATAATATTGTTATTATTATCGGTGGTCCTCATTTAACTGCAGTTCCTGAAGAGACTATGAGTAAATTCCCTGAATTTGATATTGGAGTTATAGGGGAAGGTGAAATTACAATAATTGAACTTATCAAAACACTTGAAAAAAAAGAACCTCTTGAGAAAGTAAATGGAATAATATTTAGGAAATCAGGACAATTACATACTACAGGCAAAAGGGAACTAATAAAAAATTTAGATGAATTACCATTTCCGGCATGGCACCTTCTGCCTGATATGAAAAATTATCCGCCTGCAGTTGCCAGTTGTAAAAGATTACCATCAACTTCAATAATAACTACAAGAGGATGTACTGGCAAATGTACATTCTGCGACAGGAGTGGGTTTGGTGAAACCGTAAGAGCGTATAGTGCTGAATATATAATTGAAATGATAACTTTCCTGCAAAAAAAGTACCATATTAAGGATATTAGAATAATGGACGACAATTTTATACTTATCAGGTCACGGCTAAAAAAAGTATCAGAACTGATTAAAAAACAAAAAATCAATATAACATGGTCTTGTCTTGCAAGAGTTGATATGGTAGACTCTGATATTTTAAAAATTATAAAAGAAGCCGGTTGCTGGCAGATTGCATATGGAATTGAAAGCGGTTCTCAGGAAATATTGGAATTACTTAATAAAAATATAACATTGGAACAAATCAGGCGGGCTATAATGTTGACGAAAGAAGCCAAAATAAAAACATTGGGTTATTTTATGCTGGGAAACCCGAAAGAAACGGAAAATAGTATAGAACAAAGTATAAAATTAATTGAGAAATTAGATTTTGATGATGTTAAAATCACGTTTTTTACCCCATATCCGGGTTCGAAAATATTCAGCACAGCCAAACAATATGGATTTTTTAATGATGACTGGAAAAGTTTGGATTGTAATCTTGACCCGGTATTTATACCGGAGAATCTTACAAAAGAATATTTAGTAAAAATTCAGAGAAAAATACTGAGAAAATTCTATTTGCGTCCAAGAATAATTTTATCTTATTTAAAAAAAATATCAAATATAAAACAAATTCCTGCATTATACCTTGCAACAAGGGGTTTTTTTAAACATACTTTTAGTAAATGTAATTGATATAATAAAAATATGAAAGCATTACTGGTTTTATTAAAGCAGCAACATAAGTTTTACTGGAACGTTTCGGAATCCGAATACCGGCTTCAGCGTTACCAGCCTCTTGGTTTATTATATGTAAGTTCATCTTTGGAAAAACATGGTGTTAAAACAGAGTTTCTTGACCAATCAATAGACAATCTATCTTCCTTAGATTTAAAAAACAAAATATCAGCCAATAAGTATGATTTCGTGGGATTCTATTCTGATTCTACGTTAAAAAATATTGTTTGCCAATACATAAAAGATATAAAAAGCAGTTTAAATGTTACGGTTATCGTTGGCGGTCCTGGAGTACTGAACAATAAAGAATTTTTTGACGCAGGGTGCGATATCGTTTGTAACGGCGAAGGCGAAGTAACAATATGTGAAATTGTTGATTATCTTAAGGGAGAAAAACACATAGAAAATATTAAAGGGATCTCGTTTTCGAAAAATGGTAAGACTACCAGAAATGAAGATAGAGAGTTAATAGAAAATCTAGATATTTTACCATTTCCAGATAGAGATAAAACTCAGGCAGATAAGTATTATGATTTTCATAAATTCACCATGCGGACACCATTTACAACTTTGATAACATCCCGCGGATGTTCATATAATTGTTCTTATTGTACATCTCACGTATTTTGGAAAAGAAAAGTTAGATTAAGAAGCCCCGAGAATATTATAAAAGAAATAGACACTATACTTGAAAAAAATAATATAAAATATTTTTACTTTCTTGATGAAAACTTTGGATTAAACATGAAATGGTTATTTGAATTCTGCCAGTTATTAATTGATAAAAAATATAATTTTCACTGGTGTTGCGCGATAAATCCATTTAGTTACAGGGGAAAGAAAGAAGAGGCGTTTTCAATAATGAAAAAAGCAGGTTGTGACCATGTTATACTTGGATTACAATCAGCACATCCTGAAATATTGAAAAATTGCAATAGAAGTCCCGAACAACCGGAAGAAGCTGCTAAAACAATAAGAATTGCTAAAAAGCTTGGTATGCTTGTTCAGTTAGAAATGATTTTCGGGTTGCCAGGTGATACTGAAGAAACGATAAAAAAGAGTATTGATTATACTATTTTGAATAATCCGCACATTACAGGTTTTTTTGCATTGACTATACTGGAGGGTTCAGAAATAGAACAGAAATACAAGGATAAAAAAGTATGCGAACTTTCTAAAAAAAGAATTGACGAATTGTGTTCTTTAGCATCAAAGAAATTTTATGTAAGACCTAAAAAAATCTTTGAGCTTTTTTTCTTTATTATAATAAATAATGCTAGATGGCTGACTAAAGCTATCCAGTGTTTACCGTTTATCTTTTCAATAGCGGGATTAAAAAGAAGGGCAACTAAATGAAAATATATAAAAGTCACGGTACCGGAAAATTTAACAGAAAAATGTTTAAAAAAATTGGAGAGAATGTAATTTTTGAAAAAGGTGTATTGGTATTCCACCCGGAAAACATAGAAATAGGAAGTAATGTTTATATCGGCCATTATGCATTTTTAAAAGGTTACTATAAAAATGCAATGAAAATAGGAAGTAATACATGGATTGGACAACAAGTGTTTCTTCATAGCGGCGGAGGGCTCGAAATCGGGAACTATGTCGGTATCGGTCCTTATGTAAAAATAATTACTCTCCAGCATGTAATTGATAAGGATATATCCCGTCCTATTATTACAAGAGAACAAACTTATGAAAAAACAGTAATAGAAGATGACTGCGACATTGGAACAGGTGCTATTATTTTACCAGGTATCAAAATTGGTAAAGGAAGTGTTGTCGGTGCGGGCAGTATTTTAACAAAAGATGTTAAACCTTACTCAATTGTCGTAGGGAACCCGGCAAAACTTTTAAGGAAAAGAAAATGAAGCAGATACCAATAACCTTACCTTATCTTAATCAAGAAGAAGAAAAAGCAGTAATACAAGTTATAAGGTCAAAATGGCTGAGTCAGGGAAAATTAGTAGAACAATTTGAACAAAAAGTTTCAAAATATGTAAATGCAAAATATGCCATAGCAACAAATTCTTGCACATCAGCTCTTCACATATCATTACTTCTATCAGATATTAAACCCAAAGATGAGGTCATAGTTCCGTCTTTTACCTTTATTGCAACAGTAAATAACATAATACATCTTGGCGCAATACCTGTTTTTGTAGATATTGATATAAATACTTACAACATTGATTATACTAAAATAGAAGAAGCCATAACAAAAAAAACAAAAGTAATTGTGCCTGTACATCAGATTGGACTGCCGGCAGAAATGGAACATATATCTAAAATAGCAAAAAAATATAATTTAAAGATAATTGAGGATGCTGCCTGTGCCCTTGGCACAGAATATAAAGGAAAAAAGATAGGTTCGTCGGGTAATTTGTCTTGTTTTAGTTTCCACCCGAGAAAAATAATTACAACTGGTGAAGGGGGGATGATTACCACTAATAGTAAAAATTTATCTGATAAAGCAAAGGCACTTAGGTCACATGGTTCATTTGTATCTTCTATAATGAAGCATAAAGTAAAAGAAAATATAACATCAGAGAAATATAACTTGATAGGTTTTAATTATAGAATGACAGATATTCAGGCAGCAATAGGTATTCAACAGATGAATAGAATAAAACATATAATAGCAAGGAGAATAAATCTTGCAGAAAGATATAATAATGCTTTTAAGGAAGTTAGTCATATCATTATTCCTTTTGTCCCTGAACATTCAAAACATATTTTTCAGTCATATATAATCAGAATAAACGAAGATTCTCCAAAAACATGTGATGAAATAATGCAAAAATTGCATACTGTTGGAATTGCAACGCGTAAAATTATGGCAGTACATAAGGAGCCGTATTATAAAAAAATATTAGGAAATATAAGTCTTCCTGTGACTGAGCTCTGTTATAAGAATACTATGTTGTTACCGCTTTATCCGACTATGACAAATAAAGAGCAGGATTATATAATTGAAAATGTAAAAAATATTTTAAAATAGATAAATGTAAAAATATGTGTGGAATATTTGGAAAAACTAATTTTGAAAAAAAAGAACAAGTAGGAAATAGTGAAATAAAACTTCCATTAGATGCAATGTCACATCGTGGTCCTGACGATGAAGGGATATTTTTAGATAGATATGTCGGGCTTGGTGTTAAACGATTGAATATAATAGATATTAAAGGCGGACATCAGCCAATATCCAATGAAACAGATACTATTATAATCGTATATAATGGAGAAATATATAATTATTTAGAATTAAGGGCAGAATTAAGAAGCAAAGGACATCATTTTAAGACAAACAGTGATACAGAAGTTATTTTACATTTGTATGAGGAATCAGGTGTTAATTGCGTAGAACGGTTAAACGGGATGTTTACATTTGCTATATGGGATAAAGAAAAAGAGGAACTTTTTATTGCAAGAGACCGGTTAGGTATAAAACCGCTTTTTTATTATCTATATAATGGAACTCTTGTTTTTTCTTCTGAAATAAAATCTATTATACTGGATAAAAATAATTTAAAAGATATGGATGAACAAGCAATGATAAATTATTTTTCGTTTTACTATGTATCATCCCCCCGGACAATTTATAAACACATAAAACGTCTTCAACCGGGTCATTATATGAAAATAAAAAACAGAAAAATAGAAATATCAAGATATTGGAGATATTCTTTTACCTACGAAAACATAAATAGTGAAACGGATTATATATGTGAAATAAAAAAAACTCTTTTAGATTCTGTAAAAAGGCATCTTCAGAGTGAAGTAGAGTTGGGAGTGTTTCTGTCAAGCGGACTTGATTCAACTTCCATTGTTGCCATGATGAGTAAACTCGGTCAAAAAACAAAGACCTATACTATAGGTTATGAAAATGGCAGAACTTACAACGAAATTGATGAAGCAAGGTTAGTGGCAAAGAAATATAATACTGACCATTATGATTGCATGTTAAAATCAGAACATATTGAAGAATATCTCCCTGAAATTATAAAGCATTTGGCAGAACCGCATGGCGATTGGACACAAGTAGCGCTTTATTATTTATCTAAGCAATCTAAGAAAGATATTACAGTTGTTCTTTCGGGAGCAGGCGGAGATGAGCTTTTTGGCGGTTATCCGACATTAATAGCTGCTAAAATTGCAAGGTTTTATAAGAAGATTCCGGTACCATTAAGGCAATTATTAGAATTAGTTGTTAATCAGCTTCCGGCTTCTTATAACAGGTTGAGTTTTGATTTTAAAGCCAAATCTTTTGTAGCAGGTGCAGGTATGGTTCCGGAAATGGCATATTTGAGATATAAAGAGATTTTTTCTGATGAAGAAAGACAAAAACTTTTATGCAATATACCCGATTACAAGCCTTTTGATGTTTTTCAGCAGCATCTTGGAGATGTTGTTGATGAAAAATTACTGAACAGGCTTTTATATCTTGACTTAAATGTATTTTTGCCTGACTGTGCATTGCACGTAACCGATATGACAACAATGATGAATTCCCAGGAGTGCAGAGTACCTTTTTTGGATTTAGAAATGATAAGATTATCAGAAAAAATTCCTGTTAATTTAAAGCTGCGGGGATTTACGACAAAATATATTTTGAGGAAAGCGCTGAAAGAATATCTACCGGATGAAATCACAAAAATGCCTAAAAAAGGACTTGCCATGCCTACATCTTTTTGGTTTCAAAATGAATTAAGCGGCTTTGTCAGTGAAGTTTTTTTAGAAGCGGAGTCAAAAAACAAAGAAATGTTTAATTTTAACTATATCAGGAATTTACAAAAAGAACATGTGGAAGGTAAAAGAGATAACACCAGAAAAATCAGTTGTTTGATTTCCTTTTTTTTGTGGCAAAGATTTTACCAATAAATAATGTGAAGGTTCGGGTAGATTTTAATCCATCCGCCTGAACCAGAAACAACACAAAATAATTGTAGCCCGATCTTCAGGTTGGGATATGGAGCGAATGGATATTATGAAAAATATTGCTGTAGTCGGTTGTGGTTACTGGGGTAAAAATTTGGTAAGAAATTTTTATAAATTAGGAGTATTAAGTGCTGTTTGTGATACAGACAAGCAATCTCTGGGTAAATTGAAAAAAGATTACCCCGATATAAATTGCATAAATGATTTTAATGTAATTTTAGATGATGATTCTATAAAAGGTGTTATAATTTCAACTCCCGCTTCTTCACATTATGAATTAGTAAAAAAATCACTGGAACACAGGAAAAATGTTTTTGTTGAAAAACCATTCACTACTTCCCTAAAGGAAGCAAAAGAGCTTGTAGAAATTGCCGAGACCAGGAAATTAATTTTAATGATTGGATTTACGTTTCTATATAATGCAGCAGTAAGAAAAGTGAAAGAGATTATTGATTCAGGCGAGCTGGGTGATATTTACTATATTTACTCCCAAAGGTTAAATCTCGGTATTGCAAGAAAAGATATAAATGTATGGTGGAATCTTGCTCCGCATGATGTTTCAATAATTTTGTATTGGCTTTCCAAAAAAGTAAAACTTGTCAGTGGTTTCGGGGTTTCGTTTATTCAAAAAGGAATTGAAGATATTGTATCAGCTAATATAAAATATGAATCGGGCCCGGCAGCATTTATACATGTGTCCTGGCTTGACCCTCACAAGATAAGGAAGATGACAATTGTCGGTTCAAAAAAAATGGTAGTTTATGATGATGTGTCATCTGATATGAAAATTCAGATTTATGATAAAGGAATTGACAGGTTTGATGATTTTCATTCTTTTGGACAGTTCCAGCTGATACACCGTGCAGGTGATATTTTTATACCAAAAATCGACTTTAAGGAACCGTTGGAAATAGAAGCATTACATTTCCTCGAATGTATAAGAGAAGGCAAAGAACCTTTTACTTCCGGTAAAAAATCTTTACCGGTTGTAAAAATTCTTGAAGAAGTTCAGAATTCAATTAAAAAAGGTTGTACGATTAATTTATAAGTAATTGTAGGGAGGAGAAATACAAATGTACAGAGCGAATAAAATAGCACTTGTGATTCCCGCAAGGAATGAAGAAAAGCTTATTATCCCGACTTTAAAAAATGTTCCGGATTATGTAGATAAAATATATGTAATTAACGATGCGTCAAAGGATAGTACTGCAGAACTTGTAAAAAATCATTCTGACAAAAGAGTTGAATTGTTAAGTCATCAGAAATGTATGGGTCCGGGTGCTGCAATAATAACCGGATATAAAATGGCATTAAAAGAAAATTATGATGTTGTTGCTGTTTGCGGAGGGGACAATCAAATGCCGTTAAACCAGCTTAAAAATATGCTGGATCCGATAATTGACGGTAAAGCTGATTATAGCAAAGGTAACAGATTTATTGAAGGTGGCGAAAGACTTTCCGATATGCCATTTACCCGTGTTCTTGGTAATACCATAATATCACTTCTTACAAAAATTGCATCAGGATATTATAAAATATTTGACGTAGTAGATGGTTTTACTGCAATAAGCAAAAAAGCACTTTCTGTCATTGATTGGGATAAAGCGTGGAAAAGGTACGGGTATCCAATGGACTTTCTTGTTCGTTTAAATATTTATGGATTTAAAGTTATTGATGTTCCCCGTGAAACCATATATATACAAGGAGCAAGACAATCGCAGATAAAAGGGCTTTCTTATGCATTACGAGTGTCACCGATGCTTCTGAGAAACTTTTTTTACCGTCTTTACAAAAGATACTTAATCGGAGATTTTCACCCGTTAATATTTATGTATATTTTAGGTATGTTACTGCTTCTTTTAGGGTTTCTTACCGGTATATTTATATTAGTAGCAAAATTACACGGTGGAAGTCCCACAGGTGCAACTGCAATTTTCTCCGCACTTTTAATTATTTTTGGTGGGCAGCTTTTTCTTTTTGGAATGTTGTTCGATATGATGGGTGAAAGGAAAGAAAACTAAAGATGAATATATTGAAATTTATTTATTCTGAAAAAAAATATCTATTGTTCATTTTTTTAACTGCTTTATTTATACGATTAATTTATGTTATACCTTTGAGCCCGGAAAAATTATCGCCGGATTCTTACGGTTGGATGAGCATAGCTTCCGGCATAGCTTCCGGGAATGGCTATGGTGATACATGGCGACCGCCGGGTTATCCTGCTTTCTTAGCTATAATATTTTTCATTTTCGGAAAATCAATTCTTTTCGTCAGGGTAATCAATTCTATAATTAGTGCTTTAACTTGTGTTATTATTTATTTTGTCGGGAAAAAGATATTTTCACCTGTTGTCGGTAAGATTTCCGCCGTTCTTTTGTGCTTTTATCCTTATGTAATTGCTTATACAGGTGATCTGCTTTCGGAAACATTTTATACATTTCTGACCGCCTTGTCTATATATTATATTCTTATTTGCAGCGAGAAACCAAGTATAAAAAATATAATTTTTACGGGTATTTTATTCGGAATTACTGCCCTTACTAAATCTACAATATTACCATTTTTCTTTTTTGCATGTGCATGGTTATGGTGGAGGACAAAAAAAATAAAAGTAGGATTTTTTGTCGGAATATGTACTATCATTACGTTAGCACCGTGGACTTTCCGGAATTATTTCTATTACAGCAAAAATTATATAATGCCAATTAACACTCCCTGGTACTCTTTTTATGGTGCAACATGTGATGAGGCGTTGTGGATGGAAACTTATGGTGAGTTAGACACTCCGGCACCCGATGCTATTGTCACACCGGCTATACCGAAAGATTGGGAGTATATCTCAACACTCCCATTGCCGGAGCGGGATAAAATATGTAAAGAAAAATCTTTTAACTGGATAAAAAACAATTCACACAAATATACCTATCTTCTCTATAAAAGATTTATTCACTTCTGGCGGCTGTATCCTATGATGGCGTATAAATGGCAGAAATATATGGCAATGGTAACATCAGGAATATATATACCTTTTGCTTTTGCAGGGATAGTTTTATCAATAAAAAATATTGGAAAAACATCACTTTTAATAGCTTTATTGAGTATTTACACATTTGTCCATCTTTTTTTTACTGTAGTTTTAAGATACAGGATTCCCGTTGACCCTTACGTAATGATTTTTGCTTCTTACACAATTGTAGAAATATTATTGAAGTTAAAAATATTACAGTGTGAATAAAAAATAATTTTAGTATTTTGTTTTTATCATTTCAGGAGGAAGATAATGAAAGTATTAGTTACCGGTGGCTGCGGTTTTTTAGGCTCGCATGTATGTGAGTTCTATATTAAGAAAGGTATGCAGGTAATTGCCTACGACAACATGACAAAACATGAACTTGCCAGGACCGGTTTTGCTACCGAAGCTGCCAGGGAATATAACTGGAATTACCTTAAAAAAATCGGAGTTAAACTGGTAAAAGCCGATGTGAGGAATTTAGAGGAATTGATAGACAACGCAAACGGATGCAACTATATCATCCATACAGCGGCGCAGCCGGCTATGACCATCAGTTGGGAAGATCCGGTGCTGGATATTACCACCAATGTAATAGGAACATTTAACGTGGTTGAGACGGCAAGAAGACTCAAAATTCCCGTTGCCACTTGTGCTACCATTCATATTTATGGCAATAAAATAAATGAGGAATTGAAACAAGAAAAAGACAGATATGTGCGGAAGCCGGCTGCTATAGATGAAAATTATACAATCCTGCAGGGAATTCTCACTCCATTGCACGCTTCAAAAGCAGCTGGAGACATTTATGTTAGAGCGTACATAGATACCTATAAAATTGAAGCTGCCAGTTTCCGTTTAACCGGAATTTACGGAACGAGGCAATTCGGCGGAGAAGACCACGGCTGGGTGGCTAATTTTTCTATACGAAGCGTCATATCCCAGCCCATAACTATTTTTGGGACAGGCAAACAAGTAAGAGACATTATTTATGCAACTGACGTATGCGAGGCTTTTGATGCTTTTTATAAAACAAGGAAAGCAGGCGTATATAACATAGGAGGAGGAACAAAAACCGCAATCTCCCTGCTTAACTGCATAGACATTATAGAAAAAATTAATAAAAAGAGACCTGAAGTTAAAATATCCCCGGAACGCCACGGTGACTTAAGCTATTTTATATGTGATATTTCAAAAGCAAAAAAAGCATTAAAATGGGAACCTAAAGTTATGCCTGAACAGGGTATAGATTTGTTGATAAACTGGATAAAAGAGAATAAGGACATTTTCTCAGGGAGATAAAATTTTATGAAAGCGATTATACTTGCCGGGGGTAGAGGTAAAAGATTGGATGAACTTTCTACTAACATGAACAAGTGCATGCTTAAGATAAATGGTAAGCAGATGCTGGAATACAGTCTGGATAATGCCATCAACAGCAATGTGAATGAGATTATTGTGGTGGTAGGTTATAAAGCCGAAGAGATAATAAATCATTACGGGAATAGCTATAATGGCAAGAAAATCAAATATATAATTCAATCGGAACAAAATGGTCTGGTACATGCGATTGAATGTGCTAAAGAAGCGATAGGGAAAGACGATTTTATGCTGCTGCTGGGTGACGAGATAATGCAAAAACCAAGGCAAAAAGAAATGCTTGATTATTTCAATAAAAGCGGAGCATTTGTGGTCTGTGGCATATTGAAAGTAGAAAACAGGGAATTGATAAAAAAAACGTATGCTGTTATAAAAGATGATAATGATATTATTTACAGACTTATTGAAAAACCAAGAAAACCTCTTAACGATTATATGGGTACAGGAAACTGTGTATTCAAAAATGAGATATTTAAATATATAGAATTTACCCCCATACATCACGAACGGCATGAAAAAGAGCTTCCCGATCTTATTCAATGTGCTATAGATGACGGGAAAATGGTAAAATCTTTCATTATTTGCGAAAAGTATGCAAATATAAACCTGAAAGATGATATTGACAAAGATTATAATCTCGGTTGATTTTTTGTTAGTTTTATATTCAAGATTTCTGCAGATGTAAAGCCCACTTTGGTTTTATTAAAATATCATCTAAATGACTAAAACTTCTGATATCTTTCTTATAGTACCGCCTTCACGGACCAATACCCAGTGGCTGCCTTTCGGTCTCATGCATATTTCTTCATATCTGAGCGCCCAGGGCGATGATAACGTAATATTAGATTACAAAGACATTAGCGAGGCCGGTGCATTTAATAAAATACTACTGCGAATTTCTACGGAAAAACCGAGATTTGTAGGTATCACATGCATGGTTTCTGAAATAGAAATGGTAAAGAATCTATGCTTGCTTATACGAAAGGAGAATACCTTTTCCAAAATAATAATAGGCGGACCGCATCCCAGCAGTAATCCGCAACACTTCATCGATTTCAATGTTTCCTTTGATTATCTGGTTATTGGTGAAGGGGAACAGACCTTTCATGAACTTATTAAGGTACTTAGGGCTAATAAACCGGTAGACTCAGTCAAAGGTATTGCATATATTAAAGACGGAATACTAAAAATAAACGACCCCCGTCCTTTAATAGAAAACATAGATTCTTTGCCTTTTCCTGCATATGACAAAGTGGATATGGAATATTACTGCAGGCCAAACGTTTGGACAATAAGACCTATATACATTTCAAGTTTCAATCTATTTACCGTGCGGGGTTGTTGCTACAGTTGTAAATTTTGTGTTGAGTACACTGTATTTGGCAGAAAGGTGCGCGGTATGAGTCCTGAGCGGGTGGCGGAACATATTGAATACGTGATAAATAAATACCGGATTGATGCAATATATTTTATGGATGAGTTGTTTACCCTATCAAAGGAACGCATCTATAAAATATTTAATCTTCTTAATGCCAAGAGTATTCACATTATTTTCGGTTGTCAAACCAGAGTCAATCTTTTAGATTCGGAACTGGCAAAGTTCATGAAGGAAAACGGTTGCTTGCAGATAGATTTCGGCATAGAATCCGGTTCGGAGAAAATGCTTAAAGTGATGAACAAGAATACCACAATACAAAGAATAGTTGAAACCGGTCAAATTTGCAACAAAGCAGGCATACGTCATCTTGCCAACATGCTCATAAACCTGCCTGGTGAAACAATGGAAGACATAGAAATGTCCGTGCAACTGGCGAAAAGGATGAAGTACAGCCTTGTCTTATGGAATGTATACCTGCCTTTTCCGGGTTCCGGATTAGGCAAGAGTCTTGAACTGATGGATTTCAACACTATCCTTCAGTATCCTTCAAAAATGACAATAGATCTTCTTGAAAAAAAATATAAATTTGGTAATTACAGCAAAAGCCTGCATGAAATACTGGATTATCTTCACAGGAATACTTTTCATCCAAAATATCTGAAATTAACTTTAAACTTAGATTACTGGAAATCAATGTTTTATGTCATGTCTTTTTTGTTTGATAAGTATTACCTGCATGCGTTGTTCAAGAGCAGGAGAAAAGTGGAATATTTCACTAACCTTTTTAAGCAGACCACAAAAATGTAATGATTTTATTCTCAATGTTTTAGTTATAAATAAAATGAAAATCTGTTTCGTAACATCGTCATTTCCAAGAAAATATCCAGACCACATCGCCCCGTGGTTCAGGGAAACAACACTGGAACTTTTAAAAAGAGGGAATAGCCTATCGGTTTTTGTCCCGGCGTATATGGGTTGTTGTCAAAAGGAATATGAAGGTGCTGAAGTATGGCGTTTTCGCTATGCTCCGGTTGCCTACGAGCGTCTTACACATGAAGATTCTTCACCTGCTAATCTTTCCAGCCTGTTATGGCAGTTGGTCCTTGTATCCTATATTATATTGGGATCCATAAATGCCATTTTTTATTTCGCTCGCCGTAAGTTTGATGTGATAGATGTCCACTGGCCTTTTCCTCAAGCAATATTCGGTATAATCGGCAAATATTTAAGCGGAGCCAGGCTTATATACCATTTTTATGCTTCTGAGATTTTACTAATCCGAAAAAACATATTTTTGAGTAAATTATTTGATTTTATGATGTTTTTTGCTGACGATATAATTGCCATTTCAAATCCGACCAAAGAATGGGTTGAGACAATGATTAGACCAAAGATACCGGTTCACGTTGTATATTTTGGTAATACCATACCTTTCAAGGAGCAGCCGGCAACCACCGCGATACCGGATTTTAGTAAAGAGCCTGTTAAACTCTTTTATGCCGGAAAACTCATAGAAAGACTTGGACCGCAGTACCTCATAGAGGCAGTGAAAATTCTTAAAGAACGGGGTGTTGCTTTCTCTCTGTCTATTGCAGGATTAGGTTACATGTATGATGAAATAGTAGAAAAAATAAAACATTATGGACTTGCAGAATCGGTTATGCTTAAGGGTTTTTTATACAAGGAAAAATTAATTCAGGAATATATAGACTGCCACATTTTTATTTTTCCTTCCATAATTGACTCCAGGGGAGATACAACAGGACTTGGGATGGTAGCAATGGATGCTCTTTTCTATGCAAAGCCGGTAATAGCTTCGTTTGTAGGTGGTGTTGTGGATATAATCATTGATGGGAAGACCGGATATAATGTACCGCAGAAAGATGTCAAGGCACTTGCCGAAAAAATAATATATGTCAGAGATCATTACTTGGAAGCCACTGTTCTCGCTTTGAAAGGACATTCTTACGCAATTGAGAATTTTTCCTGGGATGCGGTTGTTTCAAAACTTCTGAAGGTTTATAGCAGGACTTAAGCATAAAACCGAAACAATCAGTTACAATACCGGTAAATCAATAATGACTAAAAACAACACAAATATGAGCAAAACTAAAATATTTCACCTAATAACAAGTTTAAATATCGGTGGTACAGAAAAATATTTATTAACGGTTTTAAAAAATCTCAAAGACAAATATGATTTTTCAGTCGGTTACTTGAAGGAGCGGGGACTGGTTGCAGATGAAATTGAGGAGCTTGGGATTCCGGTAAACAAATATAATATTTTTTCACTTCTAAAATATCTTAAGGAGAATAAGGTGCAAATTATTCATACATATCTTTACAGAGCAAATGTTTTGGGAAGAATGATTGGGAAAGCGGCCGGAGTACCGGTTGTAATTTCAAGTCAACAAAGTATTGATAGCTGGAAAAAGTATTATCATGTATGGCTTGATAAAATTGCTTCGTATTTTTGCGATTTAATAATTACAAATTCTTTAACAGCAAAAAATGTTTTAATTGAAAGAGAAAAAATACCGGCAAAAAAAATAATAGTTATTTACAATGGTGTCTTTAAGCCGCAGAACATAAAGCATAAAATCACAAATGAATTTATTGTCGGGTGTGTTACACGACTTCATAGGGAAAAAGGTGTATATTTAATTCCTGATATCGCAAAAATTATTATAGAAAAGAACAAAAATATAAGGTTTTTTATCTTCGGTGATGGTCCTGAAAAACAGAATTTAGAATTAGGAATTAAGAATTTAAAATTAGAAGATTCGGTCAAATTTTACGGATGGCAAAATGATTTAGAAAAAATTTATACATCTTTTGATTTATTATTACTGCCTTCAGAAGAAGAATCTTTTCCACAAGCGGCACTTGATGCCATGGCTTTTGGTATACCGGTAGTTGCCTCTGATGTTGGAGGTGTTTTTGAACTTGTTGAAGACAATAAAACAGGGGTTCTTATAAAAACACGAACAGTAGTATTATTTGCAGATGCAATATTGACAATATATGAAGATAAACCTCTTTTTAAAAGTTTTTCGGAAAATGCAAAAATAAAATCAATGGAATATTCATTGGATAAAATGATAAATGTTGTGGATAATGTTTATAAAAGTTATATAAAATGATAATTTGGATTTTACTTTTAGCTGCTTCAATCGTAAGAGTCTGGGGAATAAATTTTGCCTTTCCTTTAAGATATGGACATATTGATGAATCCGTTATAATATTTTATACGATGAGATTTTTTACAGGAGATTTTAACCCAAACCCTTTTTTTGATTATCCAACCCTTTATTTATATCTGCTTTCTTTTTGTTATTATTTATATTTTATAATAGGTTTTATTTTTGGAAAGTTTAATTCAATAGCTAGTTTCATTGCATTTTACGATTCTAATCCTGTTCCGTTCATCTTAATAGGAAGAATACTCACGACTATTTTTTCAATAGCTACTATCTATTTGACGTATCTGTTTGCTAAAAAACTTTTTGACAAGAGAGCAGGTCTTTTAGCTGCACTTTTTCTTTCTTTTAGCTGGCAGCATATTTTAAGTTCTCATTACGCTACCACTGATATTACCGCAGCATTTTTTATGTTAGTTACCGTTGTTTTCACATGGGATGTTTATGTCAAGGGTGATTTAAAATCTTATATTTTTGCAGGATTGTTTTGTGGTCTTTCAATAGCAGCTAAATATTACGGCGGGATTGTTCTTTTGGTTATCATATTGTATGGTTGGAAAAATAAAAAATATTTAACAATTTCATTCCTAACGACAATTGCCGGATTTTTTGCGGGATGTCCATACGCATTTATTGATTATGCGGGATTTATGGAAAGGTTTTTTAATAGATTTAATCTTATTGTCGGTTGGGATAAATTGTATCTGTTTTCAGCATTTTTGAATTATCCGCAAATTCTTATAGGCGGATTAGGATATTTTTTAGTAATAGCAATAATTATAGGATTTATTGTTTTATTAATTAATAGAAAGAAACAGGATATATTTTTATTAATAATTTTACTGGTTATGTTGCTTTTTTTCGGTACTTGGAAACAAGGTGCAGGAGGAAGGTATATCCTTGCACTTTATCCTTTTTTTGCTATAATATCTGCACAAATTATCGGAAAAATCAAAGACAAAACAATATTTATAATTGTTATTTTGGTTTTTTTAATAACTGTAATACCAAAAATAGTAAAAACAGACATTTTATTATCTCAGAAAGATACCCGTGTTATAGCAAGAGAATGGATATTGAAAAATATCCCCGCTGGAGCGAGAATATTGCGAGGTCCTTTTTGTCCTGAGTTTCCAAATGATAACTATATTGTAAAAATAGACTGGTATGATAATATTAAAAATGGTAGTTTGAAAGATATACGAAAGAAATATGATTATGTAGTAAGTAGTTCTTTGCATGATGACCCGGAATCTTTTACCGGCTACTTGAAAAAAAACGGAGAAGTTATCTGTGAAATATCAGAAGAAGCAATAGGGGAATTTCAAAATCCAATAATAAAGGTATACAAACTAAAATGATAAAAAATAAAAAAGTAATTGTAGTTATGCCTGCTTATAACGCAGAAAAAACTCTTCGTAAAACATATATGGATATACCAAAAGGAGTTGTTGATGATATAATTCTTGTAGATGATGCTTCAAAAGATAAAACTGTTGAAATTGCAAAATCGCTGGGGATAAAGACAATCAGTCACGAAAAAAATATGGGATATGGAGCAAATCAAAAGACATGTTATAAAGAAGCGTTAAAAAATGGGGCGGATGTAATTGTTATGATTCATCCTGATTATCAATATGATGCACGTTTAACACCTTATATTGCAGGTATTGTTGCCGATGATATTTGTGATGTTGTTTTGGGAAATAGAATACGAACCAGACGGGAAGCTATAACCGGAGGAATGCCTTTATATAAGTATGTTGCAAATAGAATATTGACAATATTTGAAAATTTTATGCTTGGTCAGAATCTTGGGGAGTTTCATTCCGGGTTCAGGGCTTATTCTAAAAATGTTTTAAAGACAATCAGGTGGGAAGAGAACTCTGATGATTTTGTTTTTGATCAACAATTTTTAATTGAGGCAGTTGCTTGTAAATTAAGAATTGGTGATATTCCTGTTCCGGCAAAATATTTTCCGGAAGCATCATCAATAAATTTTATAAGAAGCAGTAAGTACGGGATAAGTGCCCTGCTTTTTCTGTTGAGGTTTTTAATTCATAAATTAGGACTATTTTCTCAACAAATATTTACCCCGTTAAAAGTAATGCCGGAGAAATCACCAGAATAACCTTGAAAAAACATAAGGATGTTGGAAATTCTATTGTTTGGAATTGGAGATTCCTAACATAGTTTACAAAATAATTATGAAAAAAATATTTTTTTATGTTATTTTTATTTGGATAGTACTAATATTATTTTGCTATTTCTTAAAGTATCCTTTACCAAATTTCATGGAACGATTTTGGGAGATATTGTTTTTCAGCATTATTGTTTTTATATCTTTTCAAGTAGGAAATTATTTGTTAAGTAAGTTTAGTTCTTATTTAAACACATCATTAAATATTGCATTTAGCATCGGAGTAGGATTAAGTATATTTTCAATAATTATTTTTACAATAGGAATATTCGGAATTTTATATAAATCTTTATTTTATATTTTGTTTTTAGTTTTGTTGGTTTTATCTTTACTGAGAATACATAATCTTAAAAAATTAGAATTACCGAAATTAAGTTCAAATAATAATATTTTATATATATTTTTTATTTTTCTTGGAATCGCTTTCATTGGCGCTCTCACTCAACCCACGTTTTATGATTCACTTGTTTATCATTTGGCAATTCCTTTACAGTATATAAAACACCATAAAATATATAATATAGATACGAATATCTTTGCAAATTTCCCGCAAAATATTGAAATGTTATATACCATGTCTTTACTTTTATATGACGATATTCTTGCCAATCTCATTCACTTTTTATTTCTACCTTTGACCTTGTTGTTAATTTATGATTTTTTAAGAAATATATATGATAATGAAGTCTCAATATTTGCATCATTAATATTCATTACAACACCGGCAGTTATTTTGGTATCCTGCGGTACTTATATAGATATGGGGCTTACCTTCTATTTGCTTTTAGGTTTTATCGCTCTTTTAGAATGGATAAAAACATCTGAAAGGAAATGGCTGGTTTTATCAAGTTTATTATGTGGTTTTTCATTAGGCATAAAATACACCGCATCCATATCTATATTCATCTTTATTTTACTAATTTTATATAATTGTATTTTAACCAAAAAAAATGTATTTTCAATATTAACATTATTTATCATCCCGATGTTTTTTGTATTTATGCCCTGGCTTATTAAAAATTATATTTTTACAAAAAATCCTATTTTCCCTTTTTTTGTTTTCGGTGAAATACCTTTGTATGTGCAGAAATACTTAGAACATGTTTCTAGTCACGGAATAAGCGGTAGTATGTCTCTGATAACTTTGCCGTGGGACTTAACTATGAACGGAGTTAATTTCGGCGGTGGGTTTGACATCATAGGACCTTTTTACTTAGTATTTTTACCAATATTGCTTTTAATAAGAAAAACAAACAAAATAATAAAATTATGTTTTTTTTATATGGTGATATATTTCTTTCTATGGTCATTTTCTGCAAGAGTCCTAAGGTTTCTTATTCCGGTACTTCCGATAGCAGCTATTGTATTTTCCGCATGTATTTATGAATTAAATATAGAAAAATTATTTAAACATATTGTAAAAATAATATTTATTGTTATAATAGTCTCTAATTTATGCATTTTGTTATTTATACAGAACTATGTGGGTTCTGCGCTATATTTATCAGGAAACATGTCTAAAGACGAATATCTATGCAGATTCATTAATCCAAATAATTATTATCCTGCAGTAAAATTTATGAATGAGACGTTTAATAGTAAATCTAAAACTCTTTTTGTCGGTGAAGCAAGAAGTTATTTTACAAAGTATAATGTAGATAACAGCAGTCCTTTTGATGCTGACGTTTTTGTTGAAATAGCGAATAATTCATCAAAACCCGAAGAACTGTGGTATAAATTAAAAGAAAGAAATTTCACACATGTCCTTTGGAATTATCCGGAATATGAACGATTAAAAGGAAGTTTCAGACCTTTTGATTTTACTTCTAAATCTATTGAGATAATAAATATTTTCAAAGAAAAATATCTTAAAAACCTTTATGAGAATAAAGGACTTTATGTTTATGAGATAAAACAATGAATATAATAATAGTAATTATAGTCGTTATGATAGCTGCTGTATTTTTAGTTTATCAATTTAATTTACAAGACGAAAAGATTACTAAAGTAAAAAAAATAGAGAAAATGATTGAGATGTGGAAAAATCCTCTAATTTCTGAAATAGGAGATTACGAAGCTGTCATAAATAAATTAACAGATAAAACAAAAAAAGCAGCAGGGCTTTTCTTAGTTGGTGAATTTTACTTCTATAAAGTAAATAAGTCTGAACACGAATTAAAACGTTTGCGTGATGTTTACACGGAAATTATAGGAAAATACAGTAATTTTGAAAAAATAGACGATGTTTTGTTTAAAATTGCAAACGTGTATTTTTTTGATTATTTTAGTTTTATCGAATCAATAAAATATTACGAAAAACTTTTAAATGAATATACAAACAGTAAATGGATAAAGGTGGCAGCTGAAAGGCTTAGTCTCATAAAATCTGCTTATCCCGATGATGAATCTGCGTTGAAAAAATATGCTTTAGCGGAGAAATATTTTGAAGTGCAGAACTTTGATAAAACAATTGAATGTTTAAAATCAATACTGGCTACTCATCCAAACTCTAAGCTTACCGGTATGGCATATTATTTTCTTGGCGATATTTTCTTTTTTAAAAAATCAGATTATACGATTGCGTTAAATTATTATTCTCAACTTGTAGAGAAATTACCCCAACATAGATATGTAGGAAGCGCACAATTTAAAATTGGAGAAACCTATAGAAAGTTACAAAAATACAATGAAGCAATAATTGCATATAAAAAATTTCTGGAAAATTACAATGATTTTCAATATACTGATTATGCACAATACTACATAGGTCAATGTTACGAAGATATTAAGGACTGGGTACTCGCTGTAAGAACATATAAATTGTTGGTTGCAAATTATCTCGAAAGCATATGGGTTGATATTGCAATGAGTAAAATTAAAAATTTGGAAAAGTTAATAATAAAATGATTTATTATGTTTATTCATTTTTAATTGCGTTTTTTATTTCTTATTTACTGACTCCGCTTCTTATAAGTATTGCAAAAAAATATCATATAGTTGATAAACCGAATACTTATGTAAAAACGCATAAAATTGCAACTCCGTATCTCGGTGGATTTGCAATATGGTTCGGGTTTACCATTTCGTTGCTGATAATACGTTATATTACCAGTTTTCCTACCGGAACTCTTAGATCTTTGAGAGGTATTCTCATAGGTACAACTTTTGTTGTAATTATTGGTTTTATTGATGATCTAAAAACAATCGGTTTTAAGGCAAAATTTTTATGGCAGATAGTTGTTGCAATTATTTTAATTAATTTCGATATAAAAATAAAATTTATAACACCGGAATATATTGCAAATATCTTTACAATAATATGGGTTGTAGGCATAATAAACGCAATTAACATAATAGATATAATGGATGGATTATCTTCCGGCATATCTTTTATAGCTGCTTTGACATTTCTTTTTATTGCGTTGCCTTCAGAAGAAATATATGTAAATTTTGCCGCTGCATCTCTGGCAGGCGGGATTTTTGGTTTTATAAGATACAATTTCCCAAATGCAAAAATATTTATGGGGGATACCGGAAGTATGTTTTTGGGTTTTGTGCTGGCTGCATTATCATTAGGGACGTCTTATACAAAAATAAACAACATAGCTCTTTTTTCGCCGATACTCATTATTGGCATTCCAATTTTCGATACATTTTATGTAATGTATTTGAGATTTCGTAAGGGGAAATCGCCATTTTTGGGAAGCAGGGACCACTTTGCACTTCGACTTAAAGAATTGGGACTATCAAAAGTAAAAGTTGTGATTTTACTATGGTCAATTTCGATTATTTTAAGTCTCTCGGCTTTTTTAATATCCAGAGTTAAATTAACGATTGCAATCTTGATTTATATTGTAATTATCGGATTATCAGTTTTTGGTGGATGGAAACTTTCCAAAATAAAAATGGAATAGATTATGAAAATCGATACTATAATCATTGGCGGAGGACTTACAGGTTTATCTACAGCGTATCATTTAAGAAATAAAAATTTTATATTACTGGAAAAAGAAAACACTGTTGGCGGAATTTGCAAATCGGTAAAAACTGATACTGGTTTTACGTATGATTATACAGGACACCTGCTTCATATAAAAAATAGTTATGTCAAAATGCTCATTCATAAATTATTAAGAAACAATATAGATCTAAAAATTAGAAATTCCTGGATTTTTTCTAATAGCGTTTTCACGCAATATCCTTTTCAGGCAAATTTATATGGGCTTCCTAAAAAGGTAATTAACGAATGCATAGAAGGAGTTATTGAAGCAAAACTCACTAATTTGCCGGCAGGCGGGCAGTTGAGTTTTTATGATTGGTGTTTAAAAACTTTTGGAAAAGGAATTTCAAAACATTTCATGATTCCATATAATAGGAAACTATGGAAAATAGATACAAGGAAATTAACAACAAAATGGATGGGTGATTATATACCTCAGCCGAATTTGAAAGAAGTAATTGACGGGGCTTTTAATAGTAATAAAAAAATGTTTGGTTATAATTCTACTTTTTATTATCCCAGAAAGTCAGGAATACAGTCGCTAATTGATTCAATCAAAAAAGAAATACCGGATACAAAAATAAAAACCAATATAAACATAATGTCAATAAATATAAAATCTAAAATAATAAAAACAAATTTGGGTGATATGCAATATAAAAATATTGTTTCAACAATACCTCTTCCCGAGATTATAAAACTCATAAAGAATTCTCCGTCAAAAATCAGAAGGTTATCCGGTGAATTAGACTGGGTATCATTGCTGAATATTAATATCGGGATAAACAGAAAAAACGTATCGGATAAACATTGGGTATACTTTCCGGAAAATAAATATATTTTTTACAGAGTCGGATTTTATTGCAATTTTTCTAAAACACTTTGTCCTCAAAATACATCTTCTATGTATGTGGAGATATCTTATAGGAACCGGAAAATTGATGAGCAAAGATTATTTCAAAAAACAATAACTGATTTAAACAAAATAGGAATATTAAAGGCAACAGATAGAATAATCTCAACATGTAATTTAAATATTCCATATGCATATGTAATTTATAATCAAAAAAGGGAGTTTGCTTTTGGTGCAATACAGAATTATTTAACAAAGAATTCAATATTTTCCATTGGAAGATATGGGGGTTGGAAATATTCAACAATGGAAGATGCAATTTTAGACGGGAGAGCAATTGTTAGGTGCCTAAAATAAAAGTTGTCCATATAATTACACTTCTTGAGCTTGGTGGTGCTCAGGAAAATACGCTTTATACATGTGAGCATTTAGATAAAAATAAGTTTGAACCAATTCTAATCTGTGGCAAAGGAGGAATATTAGATAGCAAAACAAAAAATATAAAAACATATTATGTAAATGAGTTAATTCGTGAAATACACCCGATAAATGATATAATCGCTATAATTAAGATTTATAAAATTATTAAAAAGGAAAAACCTGATATAGTTCATACGCATTCATCTAAAGCAGGAATTGTGGGGCGTTGGGCAGCTTATTTTGCGCATGTTCCTAAAATCATTCATACATTTCATGGTTTTGGTTTTCACGATTATCAGTTATTTATTGTTAAAACTATTTATGTTTTAGCTGAACGGTTAACTGCAAAAATTACAGACCAGTTTATTTGTGTTTCTAATGAGAATATTTTAAAAGGGCTAAAAAATAAAATAGGGTTAAAAGAAAGATACACGATGATAAGGAGTGGTATAAAACTTCAGGATTATCAAATTGAAGTAAGTGTTGAAAAAAAGAAAAAGGAATTTGGAATAACAAATGAAAAAGTTGTCGGTATGGTAGCATGTTTTAAGGAGCAAAAAGCACCGCTTGATTTTGTTAAAGTCGCAAATCTAGTTTGTAGCAAGAACCCCAGTGTAAAATTTATTTTAGTAGGTGATGGAAAGCTCCGTAAGCAAATAGAATTGCTGGTTAAAAAGTTAAATTTACAAAAAAATATAATTATTACCGGTTGGAGACAAGATATAAATGAGATTATAAAAATTTTCGATATTTTTCTTTTAACATCTCTTTGGGAAGGACTTCCAAGGGTAATAATAGAAGCAATGGCTAGTGGTTTGCCTGTAGTTGCTACATATGTTGATGGGACAAAAGAAATCGTTCAGGAAGGACTTACGGGATATGTAACATATCCACATGAGATTGAAAAAATGGCAGAAAGGATTATAAGGGTGCTGGCTGATGTTGAATTGCGGAAAAAATTATCAGAAGAAGCAAAAAAGACTGTAAAAGAATTTGATATTGATTTGATGGTTTCACAGCAAGAAAAATTATACTTATCATTAGCTGCTAATTAGTTTTTGTTGAAAAAGATACAAAAACTAATTAAAAAATAGATGGAGGAGGCCGTTGCGGATTTTTTTGACGGATAAAAAGTAAAAATCATGAGCTATGAAATAACTTTAATACCTGGTGACGGAACTGGTCCTGAAATAGCAGAAGCAACTAAAAAAGTTTTAGATGCCACGGGAGTAAAAATTAATTGGGAGATTGTAGAGGCAGGCATCGACGTAGTAAAAAAATACGGTACACCTTTACCTGAAACTGTTTTGACTTCTATAAGAAAAAATAAGGTTGCAATAAAGGGACCTATTACAACACCAATCGGCAGTGGATTTCGTTCTGTAAATGTTGCGTTAAGAAAAGAATTGGATTTATATACTTGTCTGAGACCGTGTAAATCTTATGTGGGTGTAAAATCCAGATATAAAAATATAAATCTTGTTATTGTAAGAGAAAATACTGAAGATTTATATGCCGGAGTCGAGTTTCCGGCAGGCTCAGATGAATCTAAAAAAATAATAGATCTTTCAAAAGGCAAAATAAGAAACGATTCAGCTATAAGTATAAAACCCATTTCAAAATTTGCCACCGAAAGAGTTGTAAAATATGCCTTTGAATATGCAAGAAAAAATAACAGGAAAAAAGTTACAGCAGTCACTAAAGCAAATATAATGAAATTCACGGACGGGCTTTTTTACGAGGTGGCAAGAGAAGTAGCGAAAAATTATTCCGATATTGAGTATGAAGAACGGTTAATTGATAATATGTGCATGCAGCTTGTTCAGAAGCCGGAGCTTTATGACGTTCTTGTTCTGCCAAATCTTTACGGTGATATAATTTCTGATTTATGTGCGGGACTTATTGGCGGGCTTGGGATTGCACCCGGTGCAAATATCGGTGACAAAATAGCTTTATTTGAACCGGTTCACGGTTCTGCACCAAAATACAAAGGACTTAATAAAGTAAATCCTACGGCAATGATTCTTTCCGGTGTTTTAATGTTAGAATATCTGGAAGAAGAAAAAGCAGCCAGGAAATTGGAAGACGCAGTTGCGGAAGTAATTGCAGAAGGAAAGGTAGTAACATATGATTTGGGCGGAACAGCAAAGACGTCGGAAATGGCGGATGAAATTATTCGTAAGATGGAGGCTTAGATATTTTTATGGAACGGACACTTATTATTATTAAGCCGGATGGTATATGTAAAAAATTAATAGGAAAAATTGTTGATAGGTTCGAAACAGTCGGATTTAAGGTTGTTGGAATGAAGATGATAAAGTTAACAAACAAAATCGCAGAGGATTTTTATTCTAATCATAAAGATAAGTTTTTTTTTGAGCCGTATATGGAATTTATTTGTTCGGCTCCTATTGTACTTTGTGTATTAGAGGGCAGTAATGTTATACAGGAAGTAAGGAAAATTATTGGTAATACTGACTCAAGAAAAGCAGATAAAGGAACTATTAGGAATCTTTATGGTTTAAATGACAGGAGAAATATTATTCATGCGTCTGATTCGCCGGTAACAGCTAAACATGAAATAGATTATTTTTTCAAAGACATGGAAATAACTACGTACTTTGAGAATGACTGGATGGAAAAAATTAATGAAAACACTTGTATTAAATAGTGGTTCTTCATCGATAAAATATGAGTTGTTTGATATTGATAGCGGGATGTGTATTGCGTTAGGTCAGATTGAAGCAATTGGCACTGAAGGTACAATTCTTGAGCATATTCAGGAAAACAAGGAAATAAAAATACCAATTATTGCCGCGGACCACACAGCAGCAATAGAAGAAGTATTGAAAATATTAACTTCATCAAAAGATGGAGTCATCAAGAATAGCAGAGAAATTTCAGCAGTCGGTCATAGAATTGTCCATGGCGGTGAATATTTTAAAGAACCTGTGATTGTAGATAAAGATGTAAAAAAGAAATTAGAAATGTGTTATGATATTGCACCTCTTCATAATCCACATAATGTAAAAGGGATATTTGCAATAGAAGTATTAATGCCTGATGTCGTGCAAGTCGTTGTTTTTGACACAGCATTTCACCAAACAATTCCGGAATATGCCTATTTATATGCTTTGCCTTACAGGTTTTACCAGCAATTTAAAATCAGGAAATATGGGTTCCATGGTATATCAAATCAATATATAACAGAGCGGTTGTCTCAAATTGTTAATAGTCCTATAGAAAAATTGAAAATTATAAACTGTCATCTCGGTAGCGGAGCAAGTATAACTGCAATAAAATATGGTAAATCTATTGATACATCTATGGGATTTACTCCTCTGGAAGGACTTATAATGGGAACCCGAAGCGGCGATATTGACCCTTCAATACCTATTCATTTAATGTCGCTGGAATCGCTAAAACCACACGATGTTCAATCTTTATTGAATAAACAAAGCGGTCTTTTAGGAATATCAGGAATAAGTCCTGATATGAGAACTGTAATAAAAAAATCAGAACAAGGCGATAAAAGAGCAACGCTTGCGATAGATATGTTTTGTTACCGTATAAAAAAATACATATCTTCGTATCTTGGGGTTCTTAACGGCTGTGATTATATTGTTTTTTCTGCGGCAATCGGTGAAAGATCTTCTTTAATACGTAAAAAAATATTATCAGACATGGATTCACTCGGCATAATTATCGATGATGAAAAAAACATGAAATGTAATAACTGCGAATCGGATATATCTGATAAAAAATCAAAAATAAAAGTTTTTGTAATACCGACTAATGAAGCAATGGTAATCGCAGCACATACAAAAAAACTTCTTGACACTTTCCAAAAAATTAGGTAAAATCTAAAACAGTTTTTAACTAGCTGAAAATGATAGAAATAAGCAATAATGTTTTTTATAGCTAGTTTAAAAAGGAGAAATGTTATATATGGCAAATCCTAAAAGAAGGCATTCTACATCAAGACAAAACAAGAGAAGAGCAAACTGGAAAATTACATCTGCGAATCTAAGTATATGCCCGCAATGTAAGTCACCGAAACTTTCCCATCATGTATGTCCGAAATGTGGATTTTATGATAATGTTTCCATTATCAAAATTAAAGAAAAGAAATCTGAAAAACCTACTGAAGAGAAAGGCAAATAATTAAAATGAAGATCGTAGTAGATGCAATGGGTGGAGATAATGCTCCGGCTGTAGTTGTTGAAGGAGCAATAGAAGCCGCAAAAATATACGGTAAGGAAATATTGCTGGTAGGAAATGAACGACAAATAAAAGAAGAATTAAAAAAATATAAAAACATTGATAACTTACCAATTCAAATAATCCATTCTGAAGAAGTTATTACAATGGACGATTCACCTGTTGATGCATATAGAAAAAAACCGAACTCATCAATAATAAAAGGAATTAAACTTGTTGCAAATGGACAGGCAGACGGTTTTTTTTCAGCAGGTAATTCAGGAGCAGTAAGTGCCGCGGCTCTGATGATATTAAAACGTATCGATGGAGTATCCAGGCCTGCTCTAGCCACAGTTTTTGTTACACAGAATAGACCTTGTGTTATAATTGATGTTGGAGCCAACGTTGATTCAAAACCGAAAAACCTTTTGCAATTTGCTGTAATGGGATCAGTTTATTGTGAAAATCTGTTAAAAATTGAAAATCCAAAAGTAGGCCTTCTGTCTATAGGAGAAGAGGCTTCAAAGGGCAATGAACTTACTCTAACTGCATACAAATTATTAGAAACATCCGGGCTAAATTTTGGCGGAAATATTGAAGGGCGGGATATAATTAAAGGTGAGATAAATGTTATTGTATGTGATGGTTTTGTGGGTAATGTAGTTATTAAATTGAGCGAAGGTATCGCAGAATTTTTAGTACAACTAATTAAAGATGAAATTAAGAAAAATCCTATACGTATTATGATGGCTACTCTAATGCTGCAAAGTGTATTTAAGCTTATAAAAAAGAAAATTGATTATGATGAGTATGGCGGAGCTCCGTTACTTGGTGTGAATGGAGTGTGTATTATTGGGCATGGTTCATCAAATGCCAAGGCGATAAAAAATGGCGTGAGGGTTTGTATAGAGTCTGTGAACAATAACATTATTAAGAACATAAAGGATGAAATTGCTAAAGTGAGTCATTTGACTAGTGGAGGCAATGACAATGGGAATTGAAATTATAGGTATTGGTTCGTATCTTCCTGAAAAAATATTGACAAATAATGACCTTGAAAAAATAGTTGATACTACCGATGAATGGATAACCACTCGTACGGGGATTAAAGAAAGACGAATTGCAAAAGACACTGAAGCAACATCTGATTTGGGAATTAAAGCAGCCAGAAAAGCGATAGAGAAAGCCAAAATATCGCCTGATGAAATAGATGCAATAATTGTTGCTACAATTACACCGGACATGTTTTTTCCATCAACCGCTTGTTTTATACAAAAAGAAATTAAAGCTAAAAATGCAGCTGCCTTTGATGTTAGTGCTGCATGTTCGGGCTTTATATATTCAATTGCAATTGCGCGGGATTTTATAAGATGTAATACATATAAAACCATTTTGATAATTGGCGCAGAAACATTATCGAGAATAACCGACTGGGAAGATAGAAATATATGTGTTTTATTAGGAGATGGTGCAGGTGCCGTACTTTTAAGAAAAACTGATTCTTCAAGTGACATACTTTCTACATATCTTAAAGCAGACGGGAATGCAAGTGATTTATTGTTTTTACCCGCAGGCGGTTCCCGGAATCCTGCAAGCCATAAAACAATTGATAATCGCCTTCACTATATGAAGATGGAAGGCAATAAAATTTTTAAAATCGCAGTTAGAGCTATGACCGAAGCTGCAATAAAAGCAATAGAAATGGCAAATATTACTTGTGATGATGTAAAACTTATAATTCCACATCAGGCAAATATTAGAATTATTGAAGCTGTAGCAGATCAGTTAAAAGTTCCCATGGAAAAGGTATTTTTAAATATTCATAAATATGGAAATACTTCTGCTGCATCTACACCGATAGCACTTGAAGAAGCAATTTCTGAAGGAAAAGTTAAAAAAGGCGATATTGTAGTTCTTGTTGCATTTGGCGGTGGTTTGACCTGGGGGGCGACAGTAATTAGATTATAATTGCCTGTTGATTTTTAAGCGGGTCTTGAAAATAATATATGGATAAACTTGCTTTTGTTTTTCCCGGACAAGCATCACAATATATAGGAATGGGGAAGGAATTTTACGACAAATATTCTATAGCTAAGGAAACATTTGATAGTGCAAATGATATACTTGGTTATGATTTAAAAAAAATTATTTTTGAAGGACCTTTAGATTTACTAACTCAGACAAAATATACCCAACCAGCTGTATTTACAACGTCTGTTGTCTGTCTTAGAGTATTTAATTCTAATTTTCAGATACCAATTTCAAGTTATTTTTCAGCAGGACATTCTCTTGGCGAATATGCAGCGATTGTATCAGCAGGGGTTTTATCTTTTGAAGACGGGCTAAAACTTGTTAATAGACGTGCGGAATTTATACAAAATGCTTGTGAGGAAGCGAAAGGTACAATGCTGGCAATTTTAGGAGCCGAAAGAAGTATAGTAGAAGAAATATGTACAGAAGCTGGTAAATTGGGTGTATGTGAAGCTGTGAATTTCAACGCACCGGACCAGATAGTTATTTCCGGAGAAACTGCAGCGATTGAAAAAGCAAAACAAATTGCAAAAACAAAAAAAGTAAAAGCTATACCACTTTCTGTTTCAGGTGCATTTCATTCATCTTTAATGAAGAAAGCGCAAGTAAAAATGACAGAAGAAGTACTGAAGTATAGTTTTAAAAACCCAAAGAACCCAATAATTACAAATTGTGATGCGGAAATAACAACTATAGCTGAAAAAATAGCCGAGAAACTTGTAAAACAAATTACTTTACCGGTTCTATGGGTTGATTCTATAAAAAAGATGATTTCAGGTGGGTGTGAAACATTTGTAGAATTTGGTCCGAAAAACGTTATTTCAGGAATGATAAGAAAAATATCTCCGGTTTCTAAAACTTTAAATATAGAAAACGAAATAACTTTAGCTAACACGCTGGAGGCGTTAAAATGTGTGAACAGAAATTAAAAGATAAGGTTGCGATAATTACAGGCGGGGCGCAAGGTATAGGCAGGGCAATTGCTGAAAAACTTGCAGGTGAAGGGGTAAAAGTAGTAATTGCTGATGTCATGGAAGGTGATGCCAAGAAAACAGCTGATGAAATAGCGAGTGAAAAGAATGTTGAAACATACTCATTAAAAGTAGATGTTTCATCGTCACAACAAACTGAAGAGATGGTAAAAAAAACAGTTGAAAAATATGGAAAAATTGATATAATTGTAAACAATGCCGGGATAACCCGTGACAATCTTTTAATAAGAATGTCGGATGATGAATGGGATAAAGTAATAGCAATTAATCTAAAAGGTGTTTTTAACTGTTCAAAAGCAGCGGCAAAGATAATGATGAAGCAACGGTGCGGAAAAATCGTTAATATTGCTTCCGTAGTCGGTTTAATGGGGAATGCAGGGCAGTCAAATTATTCTGCTTCTAAAGGCGGTGTAATTGCTTTAACAAAAACGTTGGCACGTGAATTAGCGTCAAGAAACATAACGGTAAATGCCGTTGCACCGGGATTTATTAAAACAGCCATGACAGATAAACTTTCGGAAGATGCAAAAAAGAAACTCACTGATATTATTCCCTTAAGTCGTTTAGGGGAACCGCAGGACGTAGCAAATTTGGTTGCATTTTTATGTAGTGAAGAGTCATCATATATAACAGGAGAAATAATTTCTGTTAATGGTGGAATGTACATGTAAGAGACACACGAACATAGCCACGAATTGAATCACGAACAATACACGAATAGCAAATAGATTTAATTCGTGATAATTCGTGATAGTATTCGTGATGTTTTATGCGTGAATTTTTGGAGGTGTTTATGGTAGATGTAGAAACGAAGGTAAAGGAAATTGTAGCGGAACAGTTGGGTATAGATGTGGCAAAGGTTGTTCCTACCGCATCATTTATAAATGATTTAGGAGCTGACTCATTAGATACCGTTGAATTGGTTATGGCGTTTGAAGAATCTTTCGGGCTTGAAATTCCTGATGATGAAGCTTCCAAAATTACAACAGTTGGACAAGCAATTGATTACATAAAAGCACACGGAAAATAACGAAATAAATAATTTTCGCGTTTCGCGTATAGTTATGGATAATCAATGTCTGTATTGTACGGCTGAAGGATATTTATTTCAGATTAAAGCAAATGTAATTTTGAGTTAACGCTTTTAATAGTTAGTTTTCGTTTGTTATAATGGAGAAATTATGCAAAAGAAGGTTGTTGTTACCGGTTTGGGAGTAGTATCACCGATCGGTATAGGAAAAGAAAATTTCTGGAAATCCCTTATTGAAGGTAAATCAGGCGCAGGATTTATTTCCCATTTTGATACTACTAATTTTTCAGTAAAAATCGGATGTGAGGTAAAAGATTTTAATCCTGATAGTTACATAGATAAGAAAAAAATAAGACGAATGGATAGGTTTGTTCAGTTCGCTATTGTCGCTTCAAAACTTGCGGTAGAAGATTCCGGGATTAATTTTTCCAAAGAGAATCCTGAGAGATGCGGTTCAATTGTCGGAAGCGGTATTGGCGGTATGCAGACTATTGAAGACCAGGCAAAAGTACTTTTAGAAAAAGGTCCCGGAAGAATATCACCATTTCTCATCCCGATGCTTATAACAAATATGGCACCCGGGGAAATTGCCATGATGTTCAACTTACAGGGACCTAATTATTCAATATCTTCAGCATGTGCAACTTCAACGCATTGTATAGGTGACGCTTTACGGCTTATGAGGTATGGCGATATGGATGTGGCGGTTGTAGGTGGAACAGAAGCTGCCATAACTCCTTTGGGTTTTGGAGGATTTTGTGCTATAAAGGCTCTTTCTACAATGAATGACGAACCTCAGAAAGCATCGCGTCCTTTTGATATAAAAAGAAATGGATTTGTGATGGGTGAGGGTGCAGGAATAGTAGTCCTTGAAACTGAGGAACATGCAAAGAAAAGAGGTGCAAAAATCTATTGTGAACTAGCCGGTTATGGAGCTACTGATGATGCATATCACATAACAGCGCCGGAACCAAATGCTATTGCATCCTCAAGGGCAATAAAATTAGCAATAAATGATGCAGAACTTAAACCTGAAGATATTGATTATGTTAACGCACATGGTACTTCAACGATACTCAATGACAAGATAGAAACTATGGCGATAAAAAAGGCATTTGGTGAGCATTCAAAGAAATTAGCGATATCTTCTACTAAATCTATGATGGGACATCTTTTGGGAGCAGCAGGAGCGGTTGAGATTATTGCAACTGCTCTTTGCATGGAACGGGGATATGTTCATCCTACCATAAATTATGAATTTCCGGATACTGATTGTGATTTAGATTATGTACCTAACAAAGCACGACAAAAACAAATAAATGCAGCAATTTCTAATTCACTTGGTTTTGGAGGACATAATAGTACAATAGTTGTCAAAAAGTATGATTTTAAATAATAACGATATTTTACAAAAAAAAATAGGTGTAAAATTCAAAAATATTAATTTCTTGAATATTGCGCTTACACATAAATCATATGCTGTTGAAAATAACCTTAAAGAATTTAATGAACGTATGGAGTTTTTAGGTGACGCCATTTTATCGGCAGCAACGGTTGTATATCTTTATCAGAAATATCCTAATTTTAACGAAGGCAAACTATCAAAAATGAAATCTTCAGCAGTCAGCAGAACGACATTGAATTTAATTGCAAGAAAATATGATATATCTAAATTTGTTAAGATTTCAAAAAGCGAAGAAGCAACCGGCGGGCGGGAAAAGGAATCAATATTAGCCAATACAATGGAATCTATTATTGGCGCAATATTTCTTGATAAAGGTTATAAGACTGCTGAGAAATTTGTACACGTTGTGTTAAATAAACACGGAATTACAACGTCTGATTATAAATCAGAGTTGCAGGAAATTATTCAGTCAAAGTACAAATTAATTCCGAACTATAGTGTAATAGAAGAAAAAGGTCCGGATCACGATAAAATATTTAAAATGGCTGTTTTTATAGACAAAAAGCAGCTTGGGACCGGTTTTGGCAAGTCAAAAAAAGAAGCAGAACAAAACGCTGCAAAGAATGTGTTATCTAAGATTTAAAAAGGAGATTTTGTGGATTATTTTTTAACTGATGAACAAAAGATGATTGTTGAGTTGGCACGGAAGGTTGCACAAGAAAAAATTAAACCTGTAAGACAGCATTATGATGAAACCGGTGAATTTCCATGGGAAATTGTTAAGGAACTCTCGCAGGCAGATTTGATGGGACTTTACATTCCTCAAGAATACGGCGGGTTTGGCGGCGGGGTAATGGAGTTGTGTCTTGCAGTAGAGGAACTTTGCAAAGTTGATGGTGGTATAGCTCTTTCGCTTGCAGCCACTGCACTTGGAACATTCCCGATACTTTTATTCGGTAGTGATGAGCAAAAAAAGAAATATCTTCCTAAAATTGCAAAAGGTGAAATACTTGCAGGTTTTGGTTTGACTGAACCCGAGTCAGGAAGTGATGCGGGAGCGACAAAAACAACTGCAAGGAAAGAAGGCGATTTTTATATTTTAAACGGTACAAAATGTTTTATTACAAATGGCGGGGTTGCAGAGGTCTATGCTGTAATAACGATGACTGATAAAGCAAGAGGTTCCCGTGGTGCATCTGCATTTATAGTCGAGAAAGGAACACCTGGTTTTTCATTCGGTAAAAAAGAGAATAAAATGGGTATCCGCGCATCGGCAACCTGTGAACTTGTATTTCAAGATTGTAAGATTCCAAAGGCAAACCTTTTAGGAAAGGAAGGTGCGGGTTTTATTGTTGCAATGAAAACACTTGACCAATCACGGCCTGGTGTAGCTGCTCAGGCACTTGGAATAGCAGCAGGAGCACTTGATGAAGCATTAGAATATGCTAAAACAAGAAAGCAATTTGATCATCCTATTTCATCATTTCAGGCAATCCAGCATATGTTAGCGAATATGGCAACAGAAGTTGAAGCGGCAAGGACTTTAATTTATGCAGTTGCACGGGCGATTGATAAAGGTGATAAAGAGGTTTCAGGCCCTTCTGCAATGTGTAAACTTTTTGCATCAGATGTTGCTATGCGAGTTACAACAGATGCAGTTCAAATTTTCGGCGGGTATGGTTATATGAAAGAATATCCGGTTGAAAAAATGATGCGTGATGCTAAAATTACACAGATTTATGAAGGAACAAACCAAATACAAAGAAATGTCATAGCACTTGATTTAATAAAAAAATCTGCAAAAAAGAAATAAATAGCGTTCGGGAACAAATTTCTTTGAATATCGCTCGGGAGCTTGTCTCGCAGAACCGTGTCCAGCTTGTGCTGGCACTCTCACTCGTTCCGCTGAATGTTTTAAGCGGAACTCCGTGAAGTTCTGCTCAACAACTCCCTCGCTAGAATGGACTTTTTCCCTAACTTGGCGATTGAAAAGGTTGGAAAATAATATGAATATTATAGTTCTAATTAAGCAGGTTCCGGCAACAACTGATGTGAAAATTGATGAAAAAACCGGAACTTTAAAAAGAGAAGGGGTAGAGGCGCAGGTAAATCCTTTTGATATGTATGCTGTTGAGGAAGCGATACGGTTGAAAGAGAAATATTCCGGAAAAGCAACTGTTTTAACTATGGGTCCGCCACAGGCAGAAAAAGCGCTTCGTGAATGTCTTTCTATGGGTTGTGATGAGGCTATCCTTGTTTCTGACAGGGAATTTGCCGGTTCTGATACTTGGGCTACATCTTATACTTTGTCACAATCAATAAAGAAGTTCGGTTCTTACGATGTTATTTTATGCGGGAAACAAGCTATTGATGGTGATACCGCACAAGTAGGACCTGGAGTTGCAGAAATGCTTGATATACCGCACATAGCATATGTTAAAAAAATAGAAAAAATAGAAAATAATAAAATTACAGTTGAACGAATGATGGAAGATGGTTATGATTTGATTGAATCACCGGTTCCATGTCTTTTGACTGTAGTAAAAGAAATAAACACGCCACGACTTCCGTCTCTTAGAGGGATGATGTTTTCTAAAAAAGCAGAAATTAAGCATTATACAGCAAAAATGATTGAGGCAGATAAAACAAAGTTAGGGTTTTCCGGTTCTCCAACGAATGTAATGAAAGTGTTTTCTCCATCACAAAGAAAGGGTGGGGAACGTATTGCAGGAGAGCCGTCGGAACAGGCAGTAAAATTAGTAGCTAAATTAAAGGAAACGAAAATTATTTAAAATACGCTCGGGAATAAATTTCCTTGAAACGCTCGTTAGAAGTCGCTCTGCAATTTGCTCCTGGAACAAATAAGTCGCAAATTGAGGTTCTTCGGAAGTTTTTCCCTCGCTCATGATTAAAAAGGTGAAAAAATGTCTAAGATATATGTAATATCTGATAAGTGTATCGGTTGCGGGCTTTGTATTAAATCTTGTCCTTTTGCGGCGATTACTTTAACTGCCAGACCGGATAAAAAAATAAAACTTGCTGTAATTGATGAATTAAAATGCAATTATTGCGGGGCATGTCTTGATGCATGTAAGAAATACCAGGCAATTGTTATTGAGAAAGATGATATTGTTTCTAAAACCTCAGACATTGGACAATATAAAAATGTTTGGGTTTATGCAGAGCAAAGACATGGAGAAATTTCACCGGTTGTATATGAACTTTTATCAAAGGGTAAAGAGTTAGCAGATAAGCTTAAAGTTCAGTTATGTGCTATCTTAATGGGAAATAAAATTGAAAGCAAAGCTATTGATTTAATTAACCATGGAGCAGACAAAGTTTATTTATATGATGATGAGATATTAAATGAATTCCAGGATGATCCATATTCAGAACTTTTAGCACAACTTATCAAAGAAGAAAAACCGGAAATAATTTTAATGGGTGCAACTAATATCGGAAGAAGTTTTGCATCACGAGTAGCTGCTAAAATACGAACAGGACTTACCGCTGATTGCACCGGTCTGGACATTGACCCTAAAACACGATATTTAATGCAAACCCGCCCCGCTTTTGGCGGAAATATAATGGCAACAATATTAACAAAAAATCATAGACCTCAAATGGCTACAGTAAGACATAAGGTTTTCAAAAAAGCAGAAAAAAGAGAAAATGCAAAAGGTGAAATAATAAAAAAGACATTTGATAAAAGCAAAGTAAAAAATAGAACAAATTTTCTGCAGTTTGTTGCTGATTTATCGCAAAAAGTAAATCTTGCCGAAGCGGATATAATCGTTTCAGGTGGGAGAGGACTTGGAAAACCCGAAGGTTTTCAATTAATAGAAGAATTTGCTAAAGCGATTGGAGGCGCAGTCGGTGCTTCCCGTGCTACTGTTGATGCCGGTTGGATTCCCTATTCTCATCAGGTAGGTCAGACAGGGAGAACAGTTGCACCTAAAATTTATTTTGCTTGCGGAATTTCAGGGCAAATCCAACATCTTGTTGGAATGCAATCCTCCGAAACGATAGTTGCAATTAATAAAGACCCCGAATGTCCGATGATGAAACTTGCCACGTATGCCATTGAAGGCGACCTCTATCAGGTAATTCCAGAAATAGTTAAAGAAATTAAGAAGTAATATACTTCACAGATGTTCATTAAAATTGTCGTCTGACAGATTGTCATTGTGAGACCGAAGGTCGTGGCAATCTCGTTTTTTATAATACAAAAGGGATTGCTTCACTCCGTTCGCAATGACGGCAAATGTAAATGTACTTATCAAAAAAATCTGGAACATTTTTCTAAATAAATCGTCTAACTATATAGTAGATGGATAATAATCAAAACCACGTTGAAGAAAACAATCTTGTAAAAAAAGCGAAAAGTGGCGATGTTAATGCTTTTGAGAAACTTATTTCTATACATCAGGAAAGAATATATAATTTTGCATATTATCTAACCGGAAATGAACCTGATGCCAGAGACCTTTCACAGGATGTTTTAATAAAAATATTTTGTTCAATAAATAATTTTGAAGAGAAATCAAGATTTTCTACATGGGTTTGGCGAATAATCCATAATACCTTTTTAGATGAATGTAAAAGTTCATATAAAAAGAATTTATCTCAATCAATATCATTAGAATCTATTTTACATGTTAAAGATGAAAGAGATTGTCCTGAAAAGGAAGTAGAGAAAAGCCAGTTTAGTGAAAATGTAGAACAGACATTATTAAAGATACCGGTGAAGTATCGTATTACAGTAGTAATGTATGATATACAAGGATTTTCATATGACGAGATTGCCGAAATTAGTAAATCTTCTATAGGTACGATAAAATCGAGGTTAAATCGTGGAAGAAAATTACTTAGTAAAATGATTATGAAATCCGGAACATTTTTTTAAATAAATCGTCTAATATAGTGAAGGAGCAAAAAGATGAATATACTAAACTGGTTTAAATGTAGGAAGGTTAAGAAGATTTTAAATGATTATCTTGCAAATGGTCATATTTCAGCAGGTGAAAGAAATAAAACTGAAAGTCACCTCTCAGTTTGCAGTAAATGTTCTTCAGAGTTAGCAATACTTCAAAAAATACAAAACACATTAAAGACATCTGAAGTGAAAAAATTACCTGTAGGTTATACACATGAACTCCACTATAAACTCGTAAAGGCTGCTACCGAATCCCGGCAAAAAGTTACCTCAAATTTCACATTAAGGATATTATATCCGCAATTAAAATATGCCGCTATCTGTCTATTGTTTTTTCTATTAATACCTGTATATAAAATATACAAAAACAAAAAACAAACAATTGAACCCGGTATTATAACTACACTCAACCTTAATCAAATCAGTGTATTTAAGCTTCGTATAAATAGTCTGACAAAAGTAAACCAAGCTACGGTAAAAGTAGAATTATCAAATGGAATCAGATTTGTAAAGAATGGACAGATAAATGCAGGACAGGAAGAAATTGAATGGTGTGGTGATTTGGATAAAGGTGAAAATATAATAGCAATTTATGTAATTGGAGTTAAACCTGGGAATTGGTCAATAAATGCAAGTATAAAACAAGATTCAATAGAAAAAAAAATAAAAGTCCCATTTTCAATAATATAAGTTAGGGAAAGGAGGACTTATGTTAAAAAAAATCTTAATATTGTTAATAACAGGTACAGTTGGGTTAGGGTATTTATTTTCTTCACCACCAACAGTATCTATTTCTACACCTACTAATGGAGCAAATGTATCAGGAAGTACAGATATAAATGTTAATGCATCGGATGGTGATGGTATAAGTAAAGTATTGTTTTATATAGATAGTGTATGTAAGTCAACTGATACGGGTTCTCCGTATATGTGGACTTGGGATACTACGTTATATACAAATGCCGCACATACAATTACGGTTAAAGCTTATGATACTTTTGGAACATCAACAAATACTGCTACGAACACAAGTACTGCAACAATCAGTGTTACTGTTAATAATAATGATATCACACCGCCAGTAGTAAGTGGAGTAACACCAATTAATGTAACCAGCAGTTCAGTAGTAATAACATGGACAACAAATGAGTTAGCCAACAGTAAGGTAGAATATGGCTTAACGACAATTTATGGCAGTGAAACGTCAGTGACAGATACCGGCGGTGTATTCACCCATAATGTTCCACTAAATGGGCTTGCTGCGAACACAATATATCATTATCGAATAGTGACAGCGGATATGGCAACTAACCCAACAACGACTGGTGATTACAGTTTTACAACATCTACGGCACCATCAGATAATCCACCTACTGTAAGCATATCTACATATACAAACGGCAATACAATAGCGGGACTGGTAAATATAACCGGAGTGGCATCTGATGACCATGGTGTAAGCCGGGTAGAGTTTTACATAGATAATGTATGCAAATCAACAGATACAAGTGCCCCATATACATGGAGTTGGGATACAACGGTATATTCAAATGTTTCGCATACAATTAAGGTGCTGGCGTATGATACAATAAGCCAGTCAACCAGCAGTCAAATCAGTGTTACGGTTAATAACAATGTAGCGGACAATCCGCCTACTGTAAGCATATCTACGTATACAAACGGCAATACGGTAGCAGGATTGGCTAATATAACTGCAATAGCATCTGATGACCATGGAGTAAGCCGAGTAGAGTTTTACATAGATAATGTATGCAAATCAACAGATACAAGTGCCCCATATACATGGAGTTGGGATACAACGGTATATTCAAATGCCTCACATACAATTAAGGTGCTGGCGTATGATACAATAAGCCAGTCAACCAGCAGTCAAATCAGTGTTACGGTTAATAATAGTACTGTCACAGTAAACACTCCGCCTGTTGCAAGTGACCAAAGTGTTAGTGCAACCAAAGATACAGCCAAGACAATAACCTTGACTGCGAGTGATGCAGATGGTGACTTGTTGTCATACAGTATTGTTACCTCACCTGCTCATGGGACACTGGAACAAATGATAACTATACCAGAACAGGAAAATTCAAAATGCACCTATACACCAGCTAGCGGATATACAGGAACAGATAGTTTCACTTTCAAGGTGAATGATGGTAAAGTTGACAGCAATATAGCAACAGTATCTATAACTGTAGTTGCACCGGTAGCAGACAATCTGCCAACAGTATCTATTACCAGTCCTGCTAGTGGCGCAACTGTATCTGGTAATGTTAATGTTACTGTAAGTGCATCAGATGATAACGGTGTAACTCAGGTCAGTTTCTATATTGACAATGTTTTCAAAAGCACTGATAGTGTTACTCCTTATTCCTGGTCATGGAATACTACCGGATATTCAAATGGTTCTCACATAATTAAAGTAATAGCAACTGACACAGCCAATCAAACCACTAATACCGAAATTACAGTTACAGTTTCTAATGTATATACTATCGTAAATTCAACTCCAACAAATATAGGAATTACTGCTGAAATAAAACCAACAGATACTGTTATTAACCCTGTAAGCGGACAATCTACTAAAATCAACTTTACAGTTGGAGGTAAAACAGCACAATTTGGAGAGGTTGTACATGTAACAGTGGCAATATATAATGCAAGAGGAGAAAAGGTAAAAACCCTAATAGATGAAGACATGGCTGTCGGTGCCTATCAATCTATGTGGAACGGGAGAAATTTTGAAGAAGACATTGTTGCAAGCGGGGTTTATGTTGTCAGAATGAAAGCTGGAAAAGATAGCGTAAGCAAAAAAATTGTAGTTATCAAATAATCAAGGACAAAGCACCTCGCACTTCTTAATAAAAATGTCCCTCAGGGCACAAAATAAAAGAGGTGCGGGGTGAGTTTAAACAGAAAATTCATAATGAAAATAAAATATATTATTATAAAATACAAAACCTATAATAAACTCCAATAGGAGAACTTAATGTTCCTGAGGGACTTAATTGTTGTAACCTTTTTTTTTCAATCCTGTACTATATTGTATTCTTCTGGTACAAGTACTAGCGGTGGTACTCTCCTTAAACAATATGTTGGCGGTCGTGCTTCTTCAATGGGCGAAGCGTATGTAGCAATATCCGATGATTTATATGGACTTCACTATAATCCTGCTGGAATGGCTAATTTGGAACGAGAATTTACATGTACGTATTTTCAAGAGCCGGAAGTAAGTTTTAATTATGGCCTGGTTGGATATGGTCAAAATATTGGCAAAATGGGAGTATTAGCTGGAAGTGTATTTACATATGATGCCGGGAAAATTGAATGGGAAGATGACAGCGGTAATGTATCCAAGTTAAGTGTTCAGAGGGATTATCTTTATACCCTTGGTTATGCAAAGGAAATTCTATATAATTTTTCAGTAGGGGTTAATGCGAAATTATTTTCTTCTACTTTAGTAGAAAAATATAATGCTACAGCATATGGTGCGGATATTGGCGGGTTATATATAACTCCTGTGGAAGGGTTAAGTGTTGGTACGGTTATGCAAAATATAGGTACACCAATAAAATATATTGCAGTATCAGACCCTATGCCAACCACTTTTCGCGTTGGAGTTGGATATCAGTTAAGCTTATCCCAGAAGACTGATTTAACAGTTGAAATGGATATTGTGAAGCCAAATGATAGTGATATTAAAGAAAATGTCGGTTTAGAATGTTGGATTGGAGATATGCTTGCTTTAAGAGCTGGATACAAGATAGGGTATGATCTGGAAAACTATAGTTTTGGTTTAGGATTTGAGTGGTCTAAAATTAAAATTGATTATAGTATGGTGTCACGAAAAAATTTAGAAATCGTTCATATTTTTTCAGTTAGTCTAATACAATTTGGAAGCAAAGATGAAGAGGTAAAAGAGGTAGATAAAGAAAAAGTCAGTGAGGAAATTGAGGAAACTCCCAAAGTTGTATATCAACCACCTATTTCCAAAAAAGAAAGAAAAAGACTTTTAACTGATGAAGTTAATTCCCTGTGTTTAGAAGGTATGTATTTAGAAGCGCTGTCAAATGTTGACGATTTACTAAAAACAGAACCTACAGATAACAACATTCAAAAATTGAAAGTACAACTCAGAAAAATAATTGCAATTATTTTCCGTGATGCGGAAAAAGGCAAAATCCATAATTTAATTAGAAAAAGTATTAATTCGTATTTAAGAATAGAAGGGAATGAAAGAATTGCTGTGTTTGCAATTAAATATGCACAACAGATAGAGCCTGAAAACCAGACTATCGGTAAACTGTCAGAATTTATGGAACAGGAATATCCAGGTATAGCTAAAAGAGAAACGACAGTTAAAGGAAAGACAATTATTGAGCAAAAACTCAAGACAGCTCTTGATTGTATCTATAATAATGATTACGAACGGGGAATTATGGAATGTGAAGATGTCTTAGAATTAGAACCTGATAATGTGCTTGCATTAAAACGTGCAGGTTCTGCTTATTATGCTCTTAATAATAAAAACATGGCAATAAAAATGTGGAAACAAGCAAAAAAAATAGACCCATCAGACCCCGAAATAAGTGAATTTTTATATAAAGTAAGATAACATTCTCCTGTAAGTTCCTCTCCGAAAACAGCAAATAACTAACCAACATAAGTTAATGCCGATCGAGGTCGGTAACTACAACAACACTGTAGTGGCAGAGCTTGCTCTGTCTTCATCTTTCAAATTTCTATGATATAAATCATCTTCTGTAGGCTGTTAAATTTTCCTAACCAATATTATCTTCGAAAAATAATATCTACTGGACATAAATAAAAACAGAAAAATATTTTAACTCTGGAACATTTTTTTTAATAAATCGTCTAACGTAATAGAAAGGTATAGTGACTTAGGAGGATGTAAAAATATTATTGCAATTTGCATCATTGGTATTAAATCTAAGAATCGGTCGATAAAAGCAAAAGTAGAATAATGTTAACATAAGCAGTCATAAAATAACTGAGGGACATATTAAATAACGGAGGTTTTATGGCAAAAAGAAGTTTGTTGTTTTTAGTAGTAGGAATGATAGAGTTAAGTTGTTTATTTGGAACTCTATCAGCAGCAGACAATCCACCAACAGTGTCTATAACAAGTCCAGCTAACGGTGCAACGGTATCTGGTAGTGTTAGTGTTGCTGCTAATGCGACAGATGATGTAGCAGTAACGCAAGTGGGTTTTTATGTAGATAATGTATTAAAATCAATAGACACCTCAGCACCATATGCATATTCATTAAATACGACAGCATATACAAATGGCAGTCATACGATAAAAGCAGTTGCAGTAGATACGAGCAGCCAAACAGCGACTAGTCAGATATCTATTACGATAAATAATGTAGTGGTTCCACCGATAATTTCTACACCTACACCAGCAGACACCACACCACCATTAGTAAGTGCAGTAACATCAACAAATATAACGAGTAGTGGAGCATTGATTAAATGGACAACAAATGAGTTAGCCAACAGTAAGGTAGAGTATGGTTTAACGACAAGTTATGGTAAGGCAACGCCACTGGCAGATGTCAATGGTATATACTCACATAGTGTTACACTAAGTGGTCTTACTGAAAAGACACTTTATCATTACAGGATAGTAACAGTAGATATGGCAGGTAATCCAACAATGACTGGTGATTATAGTTTTACAACTATATCATCGCCAGTAGATAATCCACCAACAGTATCTATTACAAGTCCAGCTAACGGTGCAACGGTATCCGGTAGTGTTAGTGTGACCGCTAATGCGACAGATGATATAGCAGTAACGCAAGTCGGTTTCTATGTAGATAATGTATTAAAGTCAATAGACACCTCAGCACCATATGCATATTCATTAAATACAACAGCATATACAAATGGCAGTCATACAATAAAAGCGGTAGCAGTTGATACGAGCAGCCAAACAGCGACTAGTCAGATATCTGTTACGATAAATAATGTAGTGACTCCGCCACCGGTAGACAATCCGCCAACAGTATCTATAACAAGTCCAGCTAACGGTGCAACGATATCCGGTAGCGTTAATGTAACCGCTAATGCTACAGATGATAAAGCAGTAACACAAGTTGATTTTTATGTGGACAATGTATTAAAGTCAATAGATACATCAGCACCATATGCATGGTCATTAGATACAACAGCATATACAAATGGCAGTCATACAATAAAAGCGGTAGCGGTTGATACAAGCAGTCAAACAGCGACTGCCCAGATATCCGTTATGGTTAATAATGTAGTGACTCCTCCGCCAGTGGACAATCCACCAACAGTAACTATAACAAATCCGGCAAATGGTGCAACGGTATCCGGTAGTGTTAGTGTGACCGCTAATGCGACAGATGATATAGCAGTAACGCAAGTAGGTTTCTATGTAGATAGTGTGTTAAAATCAATAGATACATCAGCACCATATGCATGGTCATTAAATACAACAGCATATTCCAATGGTAGTCATACAATAAAAGCAGTAGCAGTAGATACAAGTAGCCAAACAGCGACAAGTCAGATATCTGTTACAGTTAATAATGTAGTTATTTCTACACCTACACCTAACACAGCACCCGTATTAAGTTGGACAGGTGAGCCTAATTACCCAGGAGCTCGTGGTTTGTATCCTGAGACAGGTACAAGCACTACTACATTTGTGTATAGAGTAAAATATACAGATGCGGACAATGATGCACCTAAAACAGGGTATCCAAGAGTGCATATAGAGAAAGGTGGAATACAGATAAGTGGCAGTCCGTTTGTAATGACAGCGGTTGACACCAATGCATATAGTAGTGGTCGTGTGTATAGTTATGCAAAACAACTAACGGAATTAGGCAATGATTACTCCTATAAATTTGAAGCGCAGGATATAAATAACGCAATAGCAACAGGAGTAACTGCAACATGGCAAGTAGATGCACCAGATGTGTCAAATACTCCGAACAACCCGCCTGTGGCGTATAACCAAAGTGTTAGTACACCTAAAGACACAGCTAAGACAATAACCTTGGTTGCGACTGATACAGAGACTGATTCGTTAATATACTACGCCATTATAACTCAACCTGCTCATGGAACACTGACAGGTAATGCGCCAAAGCTAATCTACACACCAGCGAGTGGATATACAGGGACAGATAGTTTCACTTTCAAAGCAATGGATGGTGATTTATTTAGTAATCTAGCAACTGTATCTATAACCGTAGTTGCGCCGGTAGTAGGCAATTCGCCAACGGTATCTATTACAAGTCCTGCTAATGGCGCAAAGGTATCCGGTAGTGTTAATGTAACAGCGAATGCGACAGATGATATAGCTGTAACGCAAGTCGGTTTCTATGTAGATAATGTATTAAAATCAATAGATACATCAGTACCATATGGATGGTCATTAGATACGAAGGCATACTCCAATGGTTCGCATACAATAAAAGCAGTTGCAGTTAATACGAGTAGTCAAACAGCGACTAATCAGATATCTGTTACATTTGACAACGCAGCAGTGCATATTTCAACATCTACAGCAGGTCGTGGAATAAGAGCTGTTATTGGACCTAAAGATACTGTTATAAATCCCATGACTATGGGTGGGCAGAAAATGAAAGTTAATTACAGTATTGGAGGGAAAACAAATCAATCTGGTGAAATGGTCCATGTTACTGTTACAATCTATAATGCGAGGGGCGAATTTGTGAAAACGCTTATAGATGAAGATATGGCTGTTGGCGAATATCAGTCAATGTGGGATGGCAGGAATTTCGAAAATGACATTGTAGCAAGTGGAGTATATATCGTTAGGATAAAAGCAGGCGATTTTACTTCAAGTAAGAAGATAGCAGTAGTTAAATGATTTAGTAGATAGTAGATAAATAAAACTCCGCATTCTCTCAGTATGATTACTAAAAGAGTGCGGAGTTTTTATTTGTTTACTTAACATGCTTTTCAGTCTTTTCTGGTTTTTCGGTCTTTTCAATATCAACATCTTTATTAACTTCTTTTTTTGCGTTCATCGTGCATTTTCCCTCAAAAATAGCACCTTCCTGTACTGAAAGCGTTTGTGCTTTTATATCACCATAAATCCTTGCAGTTGGGAGTAATTCTAAATTATCTGTTGCTATAACATTCCCTGACACTTCACCTCCGATAACAATAAATTCAGCTTTAACATCTCCTGTAATTTTTCCGGTTTTACCAATAATGACACCGTTAGATTCTAATATATGCCCATCGACAAGTCCATCAATACGCATACTTTTTTCTGATGAAACATCTCCTTTAATTTCCGTGCCTTCAGATATAATAGTTTCAACTTTACCAATAAGCTCCTTTTTCCCAAACATTTTACCCCCAGAACAACAACAAATTGCGTTCATATGTTCATGTGTTGACATGTTGAAATGTGAACAAATGAACATGTGAACGTCTTTTTTTAGATGAACGTCTTTATTTTAAGATTGCTTTTTGCTCCCGAATAACACCAAACTGCGTTCACGTGTTCATGTGTTGATATGTTGATGTGTGAACAAGTGAACAAATGAATGCCTTTATTATTTTAGTGCTGCTTCTGTTAAATATCTTTGTGGATTTGTCGCTAATCCATTTTTCCAGATTTCATAATGAAGATGCGGGGCTGTTGCAGAACCGGTAGAGCCGATTAGAGCAATCGTTTGTCCTTTTTTTACTTCCTGTCCTCGTTTGACAAGAATTTTAGAGCAGTGACCGTATCTTGTCATATATCCCCAGCCATGTTCAATAACAACTAATTTTCCATAACCGGGTTGCCAGTCAGCAAGGATTACTTCTCCGTCAGCAGAAGATTTTATCGGAGTTCCTCTATCGGCAGCGATATCAATTGCCAAATGAATTTCTTTATACTTTTTTATCGGGTGAATTCTTGGACCAAAACCACAAGTAATATTTCCATAACAGGGCATTAATGATGGTGTTGCTGACCATCTGGATTTTTCGGTTTTTATAAAATTGGTCGTTTCTTTGAAATCAGTATTGAGACTTTGTGTCTCATTCTCAAGTGCAGATAGGTGTTGCTTGAATTCCTGGGGGGTGATGATTAGTTTTTTTTCAGAAAGGTATGTTGTTATTCTTTTAAGTTCAGATACTGTAGGTCCGCCAGATAAAATGATTGCCTTTTTGTTTTTAAGTCCAAGCATTTTTTTTAATTCCCTGTCCATTTCCCTCAAATTATCAGCCATTTGTCTTGCTTGAAGCATTTCTTTAGCAAAATATTCTGTTTCTTTTGAAAGAGTTTGATTCTCGGTTTTCATTGCCCAGTAGTCAATTTGTTTGTTAATTATTAACCCTGCCCAACCAACGATACCTATCAAAATAAAAATCAATGATGCAATAAACTCTTTAGAAACGTCCATTGTGATTGTTTTTGCCATTGAATGTGGAACAATCATTATTGTTAGCATTTTGTATTTTGATTTTTTCATAAATCCTCCAAAGCTAAAAAAACCCGACTAAAAATCATCTATAAGCAAGTATAAAGTATTTTCATTGTTTTGTCAAGAATTTTATTGATTTTTAGGATAAAATTTGATATATTGAGACCACTGAAAAAGTCATAAAATCGGTTGGGTTTAAAGAAATTATGGAAATTTCAAAGATTTACGAACCAAAAGAAGTTGAAGAAAAATGGCTTAAATATTGGGAGAAAGAAAGACTTTTCAATTCAGAACCCGATAAAAAAGAACCATTTACAATAGTAATTCCTCCGCCTAATGTGACAGGTTCTTTACATATTGGGCATGCCCTGAACAATCTTCTTCAGGATATACTTATCCGATTTAAAAGAATGAATGGTTTCAACGCTTGCTGGGTCCCGGGGACTGACCACGGTGGAATTGCCACCCAAAATATTATTGAAAAAGAATTAAAAAAAGACGGCAAAAAACGGGATGATTTCAGCAGGGAAGAATTTACTAAAATTATGGTAGATTGGGCTCAAAAAACGAGCAATACAATTTTGAGTCAGTTAAAGAAAATGGGATGTTCGTGCGATTGGGACAGAACTTCATTTACAATGGATGAAAAACGTTCAAAATCAGTTAACTATGCTTTTATAGAACTTTACAATAAAGGATTGATTTATCGAGATACTAGATTTGTCGACTGGTGTCCGAGGTGCGAAACTGCTCTAAATGAAAGTGAAGTAGAGCAGGAAGATGAAAAAGGCAAACTTTGGTATATAAAATATCCGATACAAAATGAACCTGACAATTACATTACTGTAGCAACGACACGTCCGGAAACTATGCTTGGTGACACTGCTGTAGCTATAAATCCAAATGATGAAAGATATAAGAAATTTATTGGTAAAAGTGCCATTCTTCCTTTGGTAAATCGTATTATACCTATTATAGCGGATGAAATGGTTGACCCAAAGTTTGGTACCGGTGCAGTAAAAATAACACCTGCGCACGATTCAAATGATGATGCTATAGCAAAAAAACATAATCTTATTTACATTAACGCCATTGATAAAAAGGCAAGAATTACAAGCGATATAGTAGTTGATTTAAATAGAAAAGAAATAAAAAACAATGAAGTTGCCGATTTAGTAGGTAAAGACAGGGATGAGGCAAGAAAAATTATAATAGAACGACTTAACAAAAATCAATTTTTAGAAAAAGAAGAAAATTATACGGGCCCAAAAAAAAGATGTTACCGTTGCAATACTATGGTTGAATCGTTCACATCTGAACAATGGTTTATGAAAATGTCTGAAATGGCTGGACATGCAATTGAGTCTTCAGGAAAAGAAGAAACGAAATTCTTTCCGGAAAAATGGTCAAAACCATATCTCCTGTGGCTCGAAAATTTAAGAGATTGGTGTATTTCCCGTCAAATATGGTGGGGACATAGAATTCCATTGTGGTATTGTTTACATTGTGCAGGCAGTAATATAATTGAAATAAATCCTGAAAAAAAAGGAATTAACCCTAGTATAGAAATAAGAGTGAATGAAGGGGAATCTATAGAAAATATTAAAAATGGTCTTAAAAAAAATAAATATTTTGTTGCTAATGTTTCGAAACAAACAAAAGGTGTTTATGCGTCGGTAACTCAACCGGGTAAATGTTCGATTTGCGGTAAATCAGATTTTGTTCAGGACCCGGATGTTCTTGACACATGGTTTTCTTCTGCACTTTGGCCTATGTCCGTTTTTGGCTGGCCTGATGAAACAAAAGAATTGCAATATTACTATCCAACTGACGTTCTCGTAACCGGTCATGAAATTTTATATTTATGGGTAGCAAGAATGATTATGATGGGTTTGGAATTTAAAAATGAAGTGCCTTACAGTGATGTTTATATTCACGGTATAGTTCGTGACTCCAAAGGCAAAAAGATGTCAAAATCATTAGGTAATGTAATTGACCCTTTAACTATAATGGATAAATATGGAACCGATGCTCTGCGGTTTGCTCTTGCCTTCCAGGGAATTCCAGGAAGAGATATGCAAATATCAGATGAGAATTTTCTCATGGCAAGGAATTTTGCCAATAAGTTATGGAATGCTTCAAGATTTATTCTGATGAATATGGAAACGCAGATTACCGATTTAAAGAATTCAGATTATGCAGATTTGGAATTGACGGACAAATGGATTCTGATAGAATTAAATCTAACAATAAAAGGTGTTACAACAGCAATAGAAAATTATAATTCAGCAGAAGCATCCCGGTTACTTTATGAATTTATCTGGTCAAAATATTGCGACTGGTATTTAGAATTTTCAAAGGTCAGGCTTTATGGTAAAAATGAAACCAAGAAATTAATAGTGCAGGAAATTTTAATAGAAATTCTAGAAAAAACATTAAAACTGCTTCACCCAATAATGCCTTTTATAACTGAAGAAATTTATCAAAGTATAAAAAAACAAGATAAAAGCGTTATGATTTCGGAATATCCACAAGCGGAAAACAAAGTCATCGATTTATCCGCCCAAGCAAAAATGCAAAAAGTTATAGATATAATTACTGCAATAAGAAATATTCGTTCAGCTATGAATATAAAGTTATCGGATTTTGTAGACATTGTTATTAAAGCTTCCGGAGAAACAAAAGATATTATTTCTGAAAATATGCAGCACATAATTTCCTTGGCAAAAGTAAAAGAGATAAAAATTACAGATACTACCCGGAAGCCGGAGTTGTCCGCTTCGGCAATTACCGGTGATATGGAAATATTTGTTCTTTTAGAAGGTAAAATAGATTTTGAAGTAGAAAAGAAGCGATTAGGGGTGCAGCTGCAAAAAATCAACCAGGAATTAAAAGTTTATGAATCTAAAATATCGAATGATAATTTTATTAAAAAAGCAGACCCTGAAGAAGTTGAAAGGGTGAAACAGAAGATGCAGGAGACATTAGAGAAAAAAAATAAAATCGAGGAAATAGTAAGAGATATTGGAGGTGTGAAATGAGTAAAAATGTTTTTGTGTTAGGGCTGGTTGCCGGTGTTTTGTTGGTTGGATGTGCAAGTTATGTATTGAGACCTGATAAGGTTGTGGTTTCTCAAAACATTAAAAAGATTGCTATTTTAGAGTTCAAAGATGAAAGAATAGAGAAAGAAAAAGCAAAGTACCAGAACCCGTCAAAAATAATTCAGGAAAAATTAATAGCAGGATTATCGCGGGACGGTAAATTTCAGGTCATTGAACGGGAAAATATTGATAAGATAATTGCCGAGCAAAAATTTCAGGCAACGGGGATAACCGATGTTGCAACAGCTGTTCAGCTTGGAAAACTTGCAAATGTTGATGCTATGATTTTTGGAAGTATTACACAATACGGGAGAACAATTTACCCGAGAGCAGTATTACAAGTAACGTTAAAGGTAGTAGAAGTTGAGAGCGGAGTTATAAAATCATCAGTTGAGTTGCGGGCGACAAAGAGCAACTGGATTTATCCAATAGAATTACTCTCGGATGTCGTAAATGCCGGAATAGAAAAAATAGTTAAGAAAATATCTGTGGAGGATAAAAAATGAGGTTAGACGGAAGAAAATTTGATGAACTGCGGAAAATGAAAATAATAAGAAATTTTCAAAAATTCGCAGATGCATCTTGTCTTATCCAATGCGGAAATACCAGGGTTTTATGTGCAGCCACAATACAGCGGTCAGTTCCACCGCATCTTAAAGATTCCGGTACCGGCTGGGTTACTGCTGAATATTCACTTCTTCCGCGGGCAGGAAACACAAGAACTTCGCGACAGCGGTCAATTTCGGCTGGTAGAACGCAAGAAATACAACGATTGATAGGAAGATCTCTAAGGGCGGTTGTAGATTTACAATCTTTAGGAGAACAATCTGTTTTACTTGATTGTGATGTTATACAAGCAGATGGTGGAACCAGAACTACTGCAATCAACGGTGCATTTATTACACTGTATGATGCCTTGAATAAAATGAGGAATGAAGGATTAATTGAAAGAATTCCCATAAAAAATTATATTGCTGCAGTATCTGTCGGAATTACTGATGATAAAGTTCTTTTGGATTTATGTGCTAAAGAAGATAATGGCGCAGATGTCGATATGAATGTTGTTATGACGGATACGGGAAGATTTGTTGAAATTCAGGGAACAGGAGAAGAAGCGACTTTTTCACAAAGAGATCTTGAAAGGATGTTATTTGTTGCTAAAAAAGGTATTTTGGAAATTATAAAAATACAAAAAAATGTTATTAAAAAATAAAATTGTACTTGCCACTCAAAATAAAGATAAAATTAGAGAAATAAAGGAAATTCTTGGAAGTAGATTTAAAATAGTAACTTTAAAGCGATTTCCGGAAATAGTTGAAGACAGAAAAACTTTGGAAGAAAATGCTATCAAAAAAGCAAAAACAATAAATAAATTGACCAAAGAATTAACACTTGCAGACGATAGCGGGTTAGAGGTAGATTTTTTAAATGGTAAACCGGGTGTCCGTTCAGCGAGATTTGCAGGTTCAAATTGCAGTTATGAAGATAACAATAGAAAACTTTTAAAACTTCTTAAGGATGTTCCATATAAAAAAAGAAAAGCAAAATTTAAAACAGTAGTTGCTATTGTGTTTCCGGATGGTAGAGTAAAAACAGCTGAGGGGTCAGTTTTGGGTTACATCACCGAAAAACCCAAAGGAACAAACGGTTTCGGTTATGACCCTGTGTTTTATTCCCCAAAACTTAAGAAAACATTTGCTGAAATTATAACTACCGAAAAAAACAAGATAAGTCATAGAGCAATTGCATTTAAAAAAGCTAAACAAATATTGTTGAAACAATTAGTTAAATAGAGATAAATTTGACATTAGTAGGATTTTTTCTTATAATTTTAATTACGGGGTGTAGCTCAGTTGGCTAGAGCGCTTGCTTTGGGAGCAAGAGGCCGCTGGTTCAAGTCCAGTCACCCCGATTTGATGTGCAATATTGACATTTCGTTAGAAAAGAATATAATAATATAAGTTCAATATAAGTGAATGCGGGAGTAATTCAGTGGTAGAATGTCTCGTTGCCAACGAGAATGTCGCGGGTTCGAGCCCCGTCTCCCGCTTTTGTAGTACGGTGCGGTACCCAAGTGGCTAAGGGAGCAGTCTGCAACCCGCCACAGATTTGTTGGCGGGCAAATCCGCCATAGATTAAATCCGCCACAGTAAATAAATGCAAGAAAATGAGTTTTATGTCTATGTTTTGCGTAGTGAAAAAGATAATAAGTTATATGTAGGATATACTTCTGATTTGGAGCTAAGATTTAAACAGCATAATAGCGGATTAGTAGATTCAACAAAATTTAGACGACCATTTAAATTGGTACATTTTGAAAAACACGAAAATAAGAATGTATCTCAGAGTAGGGAAAGGTTTTTTAAGTCAGGAAAAGGTAGAGAATTTCTTAATAGGTTAATTACGAAAAAATCAGGTTGATGGTGCGGTACCCAAGTGGCTAAGGGAGCAGTCTGCAAAACTGCGATTCGGCGGTTCAAATCCGCCCCGCACCTAAAAGGAAAGGGGCAGTCTGCAACCCGCCATAGATTCAGTGGCGGGCAAATCCGCCCCGCACCTTTGTAAAGCAATTAAGAATTTAAAGTTAAGAATTGAGAATTTAGAGTAAATGTAGAATTCTTAATTCTTAATTTGTAATTGATTTTTATGGGCGGTTAGCTCAGTTGGCTAGAGTACTTGCTCGACACGCAAGGGGTCACAGGTTCAAATCCTGTACCGCCCAAATAATACTTAACAAGTTAGATTGCTTCGGCTACGCCTCGCAATGGGCTTAATAGTATTTTTGTGTTGTTTTTTTAACCCTTAAAATATTGTATAATCGTCTGAAAAAGTAAAAAATAGACTTTACAATATCAAAGGGGTTTAATAATGAACAAAAAAACAT
>JAQUMH010000006.1 GCA_028718185.1 Elusimicrobiota bacterium | reverse complement strand
TTTTGGGCAATGTTTTTTTGTTCATTATTAAACCCCTTTGATATTGTAAAGTCTATTTTTTACTTTTTCAGACGATTATACAATATTTTAAGGGTTAAAAAAACAACACAAAAATACTATTAAGCCCCGCCTGAGTATATAGAAGATCAATAAAAACACCGTCCCCGCCTGCATCTATCTGTTTTTTCGCGCGGTTTACAAGAAGTTCCATGAAAGCAGGGTTTGTTAAATCCGGGAAATATCCTTGTACTTCCTGCCAGTCATACTTATCACCGGACTTTATCAGGTGATTGGTCAATGCAAAATATTCCTGGAACCCTTCTTTATCCAAATATTTTCCTTTTAGCGACGGAAAGTACTTACCAATTTCTTCCGGACACATATAAGTTATATTCCACTTTTTTGGGTCAAAAGCCATTTCCCAGGTATCATTAATCACCATGTTTGTTATCGGATCCACTTCAACTCTACCCAAAGCTTCGGCCGGAATCGCACCTGTAAATATGACTCCGGGCATTTCTTTTTTTATCGGTGGTATTGAATTTCTAAGTTCCTCATAAGAGTATCCTATCACTCTAATAAACTCAGGCACTTTCTTGGGTGAAGTTTTTGCAAACTCAGCAATCCTATTGAGTAGTTCGAGAGGCATATTGTCCGGAGAGTCGGGAGCAGGAACTGTCCAAGTCCAGAATCCTAAAAAGATAAAATCTGTCTGGGTCTCTTTTAACACCTTAACAGTATCCGCTAAACTTCTGCCGCCGGTTGATTTTCTATCAGTAACTTTTTCATAAACCGTAGCTACCTTGACTTCGGAAAGATTGCCATTGGGACCAATATAGGTTATATTCTTGTGATTATCCTGCTCTGTTCCCTGTTTTGCGAATATAAATAACGGTATAAGGATTACAATCATCCCGATAACAACCACTATTTTTTTGTCCATAGTATTTACCCACCTACGAAAATCGAACTTACGTTACTATAACCGTCCCAGATTTATTTTGCGGCAAGAAACGCTGTTGAAAAGGCTGCTTGCAGGTTGTAGCCGCCGGTTTTGCCGTCTATGTCGATAACCTCGCCGCAGAAATATAACCCTTTTACAAGTTTTGATTCCATTGTATATGGGTCTATTTCTTTCAGTGAAACTCCGCCTTTTGTAACCATTGCTTCTTCTATCGGTCTGGCACTTTTTATTTTTATTCTGAAATCGGCAAGCATATCTACCAGATTATTTCTCTGCGTGCGGCTTACTTGGTTGCATTTTATATCTGCCGGAATACCCGCGTGTGCAAAAAATACCGGCACTGAAGATTTCGGAAGAAGTCTGCTCATAATACTATTCAAAAACTTGTTTTTATTAAGATTAAATAAATCAAGAAGTATTTCGTCCACTTCCTGCTTGTTTTTTCCGGGCAAAAGGTTAATTGAAACTTCCACATTTTCGTTTTTAGACAGGTGGTCTGAAATAATGCCGCTCATATCTAAAATAACGGGTCCTGAAATGCCGAAATGAGTAAACATTATATCACCTTTCCCGTCACATATTTTTTTACCGTTTGAACCTTTTGCAGAAACTTCCACACCGTATAAGGGAACTCCCTGCAATTCTTTTACAAAATCTTCTTCAGTTTCAAGCGGGACAAGAGCCGGATTTAGCGGTACAATAGTATGCCCGAGCGATTTCGCCATTTCATACCCGTCCCCGGTTGAGCCCGTCTTGGGATAGGACAACCCGCCGGTTGCAAGTATTACCTTTTTGCTTTTAATTGTCTCTCCATCACTGAGTTTGACCCCTGCAACTTTTTTAATATCTCCATCCTTTCTAACCAGGATGGCTCCAACCCGCGCATTATACCTTACCTTCACATTATTTTCTTCTATATATTTCTGAAACGCATTAACAACGCTTTCCGACCTGCCATCTTCGGGAAACACTTTCCCGCTATCTTCGGTCATCACCTTTACACCATATCTTTCCAGAAATAAAATTATATCACCGTTAGAAAACTCAGTCAACGCCCTATAAAGAAATTTTCCGTTTGGACCGTAACTGTCTATGAACGACTCTTGCTCACCGGAATTAGTTATGTTACACCTTCCGTTTCCAGTTATGCAAAATTTTACTCCCAGTTTCGCATTCTTTTCAAGCAATATAACGCTAGCACCGTTTTCAGCAGAACGCCCGGCAGCAAACATGCCTGCAGCGCCCCCGCCAACCACAATCACATCACTTGACGGCTGTTTAGTTTTTTTTATCATATTGTTAACCCGTTGAAAAACCATCAACGGTCTTGCCGCTATAACCGGAACCGTCCCCGATTTTTATACCAAACCATGTCAAGACATATTTGCTATGGCATTGCAAATATGTCTTTTATGAAAAGACGGTGATAATCCATTAGAGGAGATGAAAATAAACTATTCTATGGTTTTGTATTTAAAAATTGGATTAGATATTTTCTATAATCATACATCTCTTTATTACAAACATATTTTGAACCATCGAATGTGAATACATATTCTCCTTTAAATGGTCTGAAAATCTCATTACCATATTTTTCATATATTTTGTTGTAATAAGATATGTCCTTTCCGTTATCTGTTTTTGGATTATAACTTTCAAAATGAGTCTTGATATTATAAACAATATCAATTAATTTAGATTTAGACTTAGTTTTGTTTTTAACGAAATAGTATTTATTTGTATATGAATAAGGAAAACTGGCATAACACTCATCTAATCCTTCTTCAAATACCGGAATATATTTATCGGTTACTAACTTATAAATTGTTACAAAAAGAGCTGAACTTTGATTGCCGCTACTATCTGCTTCTATTACAATTTCATATTTTCCATCAGAATCAATATCAATCAATTTGGGCTCAATATCAAAACTTTTATTCCAGCCAATATCTTTAAACGTTAAAACATAGTTTCCGTCTTTATAGATAAATCCGAATATAATGCAAGTATTCGATTTCCACTCCGTAGCTGTTATTTTTACTTTAATAAGAATATCAGAATTATCGTCATTATAGAGGTTCGTTTTACATATTTTAAATTCAATCTTTTCAATTTCTTTTAATTCAGACCCAAACTTGTCGCTTAAAAATGTACTTTCAATAAGTTTCTTTAAATTTATTTTCAAAACCCTGTCTATATCTTTAAAACCTTCTTCATACCCAATATCCTGAAACACATTTTTCACTTTTATAATTTGCGAGCCATTATTTTCTACTGCAAATACTTTGCTGTTTGCACTCATAAACATAAAAAAAGAAACCCACAGTATTAACCTTTTCATTTTATATTTTCCACCTAATTCAACAAGTTAAACTCCGTCCCGTTGCCTTCCCGTTGCCCTTCTTGTATTATTTTAGGGGTTGTTTTCTTATGTGAAATTGTTCCAGAAGGTATTATATAAAAAATAATTGCAGTTGTTATTAAGAAATATAATCTTGGTATAACAATATAACATGGATCATTGAGATTATGACCAGTAAGCATGCCACATAAACCCATATTAGGTAAAATAATATAAGGTGCAGCAATCCATCCGTATATTTCCACATAATATATTAGTAGTGATAAATTAAAAAGAACAATATTTAACAAAAGAGCTTTATATATTTTACGTAAAAATATTTCACTTTTTATTAAATGAACAGTGCGTATGTAGTAAAATATAGGAAAGAAGGCTATTAAATTAATAATTAATGAAACAAAAATATTATATGGTTGCGAAAAATAAAATCCACCACCTTCTTCTACAAGAATATCAAAATATGGTAAAACAAAACCACAGGAAAACTTTGCATTGTATAGAGAACATCCTTTAATAAAACATGTTGTACTTAATAATACTAATAGAAAAAATAATTTACTTCGTTTCATTTTAAATTATTCCAAATTATCACACAATCCACAATATTGATTTCTGTTTAAAACTTTATAAATAAAACAAAACCTAAAAATAATTACTTATTACAAAGACATTAGGGGAGTAGTTAGATAATTAGATTATATGTTTTGTAATTTGATATTATTTTTCCTATCTCTTGTCAATATCTATTTATCTAACAACGTTTATTCCCAGCATGACATCTGTTAAAATTACTAAATTATTGATATAATACAATTGTCTCCTGATAGAAATCGCTACTACATATCTTTTTCATCGATATGGAATTTGTGAAGCATGCGGTGAACTGCTGGGGCAAGAACGATACCCATAACTGCTATAAACATCAATCCGCTAAAAAGCGCATATCCGGAAGCAAATATTTTTGACTTATTAGTAATAAGCTGATTGACAGGTCCCATTCCACCGAGAATCATAGATGCTTCTAAAAGAGAATCAATCCAGCCAAACCCCGCTATCAAGTGATAACCCATGATACCAATAAATAAAGCAGCTGCAATCAACATGCCAGCTATCAGAACAGACACTATCATCCTTCTGATAAACACCGACATCGGAACAAGTTTTTCGTGTTTCCGTTCAAACATATTAACCTCGCATATCGGGGACGGTTCTGGTTTTACACATTTTTATAATTTTATCTACTGTTCATTATTTTTGTCTTTACAAAATTTTGTTCAAATATTGAGAAATTAAACTTATCCCACCAAAACCAGAACCATCCCCGATTTTTCTATCATTCCTCGATAGTTCCCTTATATCTCAAAAATATATTGTAAACCATTTTTCACTTGACAAGTTTCATAATTTCTGTTATATTTATAGTGGCCATAATTATGGCCATATTTATGGAGGTCATTATGCAATTTACGAGTATCGCGAATCTTAAAAATAATGCGTGTAAAATCATTTCCGCAGTAGAGAAGGGAAAGGACACCATTCTTACAAAACACGGCAGACCCGTTGCCGTTATTTCTCATCTTTCCGAAGATGAGATTGATGATTATATCCTTACCCATCATCCAAAATTCAAAAATGCAATTGAAGACGCTTACAAAAATTCTTTTAAGCATAAGGGTAAAAATATTGAGAAACTTATTAAAAGTTTGGAGAACAAACTTTGAAATTCAGTATCTTCGTTTATCCTTCTGCTGAAAAAGATCTGAAAAACTATTCAATACCTCAACAGACAGAAATACTTAAAGAAATTAATTCTGTTTTATCTGATAACCCATTACCGAAACCACCGCTTATCAAAAAACTCAAAGGCATAAAAATACCGCTTTACCGATTACGAATCAAAAACCTGCGAGTAATCTATCGCATTGCTAAAACCGAGGTTGTAATCTTGAGGGTAATTAATCGCAAAGAACTCGAATTAGCACTTAAAAAATTCCATTAACCTATTCTCATCTCAAACCTACGAACTACTTCACTTTAAATTCAAGATTATCGGATTTGGATGGTTTGTCTACGGTGATGGTTTTTCCTGTTTCTATTTCACCGGATAGGATTTTTTGGCTTAGTGCGTCAACTACTTCACGCTGGATTGTTCTTTTTAATGGTCTGGCACCGTAAACAGGGTCAAAACCAATACTCGCGACAAAATCTTTTGCTTTATCGGTAAGATTAATTGTGATTTTCTTATCTAAAAGTTGTTTATTTATCAGTTCTAACTGTAAATCAACAATTTTCTTGATATGTTCCATTGCAAGATAATGGAATATGATAATTTCATCAATACGGTTCAAAAATTCGGGACGGAAATACCGTTTCAGGACCGCCATCAATTTTTCTTTTATTTCTTTTTCCATAAATTCAAGAACTTGCGATGCAGTATTCTGGTACAACTCGCTTCCTAAATTGGATGTCATGATAATTACTGTATTTTTGAAGTCAACAGTCCTTCCTTGCCCGTCAGTAAGCCGGCCGTCGTCAAGAATCTGTAAAAGCATATTAAATACGTCCGGGTGCGCTTTTTCAATTTCATCGAAAAGCAGTACTGAATATGGTTTCCTGCGGACTGCTTCAGTAAGTTGCCCGCCTTCCTCGTAGCCGACATAGCCGGGCGGAGCGCCTACTAAACGGGAAACAGTGTGTTTCTCCATATATTCAGACATATCAATACGAATCATATTTTTCTCGCTGTTGAAAAGAAATTCTGCAAGAACTCTGGCAAGTTCGGTTTTACCTACTCCGGTCGGACCTAAAAATATAAAGGAACCGATAGGTCTGTTGGGGTCAGAAAGCCCGCTCCTTGAACGACGGATAGCATTTGAAATTGCAACTATTGCTTCGTCCTGACCTACAACCCGTTTTTTTAAAACATCTTCCATTTTAAGCAGTTTTTGTGTTTCTGTTTCAAGCATTTTTGATACGGGAATGCCTGTCCATTTAGAAACAACCTCCGCTATGTCCTCTTCATCAACTTCTTCTTTAAGCATTTTTGTATCTTTTTGGATTTCTATAATCTTTTTATTTTCATCATCCAGTTTTTTCTGTAATTCTCTTGCCTTACCATAACGGAGTTCTGCAACTTTTCCCAAATCGCCTGTCCGCTCAGCTTGCTGTTCTTCTATTTTCACTTCTTCTATCTGTTGTTTAAACTTGCGGATTTTAGTAATAACTTCTTTTTCCTTTTGCCAGTGCTCGGACAATATTTTTCTTTCCTTTTTAAGTTCTTCCAGTTTTTTGTCAATTTCTTCAGTTTTGGATTTCTCTTTCAGAAGTCCCTGCTTTTCAATTTCAAGCTGTCTTATTTTTCTTTCCAAATCATCAAGTTCCGAAGGCATAGATTCAATTTCAATACGGAGCCGTGAAGCCGCCTCGTCCATCAAGTCAATCGCTTTGTCCGGAAGAAACCTGTCTGAAATATACCTGTTTGATAAAACCGCAGCGGAAATGAGTGCAGAATCTTTTATTTTAACTCCGTGATGAACTTCATATTTTTCTTTTAGTCCTCTTAAAATCGCTATTGTATCGTCAACTGTGGGTGCATTTACTATTATCGGCTGGAATCTTCGTTCTAACGCAGCATCTTTTTCAATATGCTTCCTATATTCATCAAGGGTTGTTGCGCCAATACATCTTAATTCACCGCGGGCGAGCATGGGCTTCATAATGTTTGCTGCATCTATAGCGCCTTCTGCGGCACCGGCACCGACAAGCGTATGAATTTCATCAATAAAAAGAATAATCTCGCCTTCACGGGCAATAATTTCTTTTAAAACAGCTTTAAGCCGGTCTTCAAACTCACCACGGAATTTTGCACCCGCAATAAGTGCGCCCATATCAAGCGAAAGTACTTTTTTGTTTTTTAACATTTCCGGGACATCGCCGGAATTAATCCGTCTTGCAAGTCCCTCGGCAATTGCTGTTTTACCTACGCCGGGCTCGCCTATTAAAACAGGATTATTCTTTGTACGGCGCGATAAGACCTGCATAACGCGCCTGATTTCGTCATCCCTGCCGATTACAGGGTCGAGTTTTTCCTTTCTCGCAAGTTCGGTTAAATCCCGTGTATATTTTTCTAACGCCTGATATTTATCTTCCGGATTTTGGTCGTTAACTTTCATATTACCCCTCACTTCAACTAAAACTTTTAATATTTTTTCTTTATTAATCGAATTTTTTGACAGTATCTCATTCGATTTAGTATTAGATGATGCTATTGCTAAAATAAAATGCTCTGTTGATACAAACTCGTCTTTTAAATTATCTGCTTCAACTTTGGCGTCTTCGATAATTTTTTGAAGCTCATTCGTCAGATAAACCTGTTCAGAACCTTCAACACTGGACAGCTTTCCAAGTTCCTTATCTATCTCTTTCTTTAGATGCGAAATAGAGACAGAAAGTTTCTCAAGAATCGTTGAAACAATTCCGCCTCTTTGCTCAACCAAAGCAAAAAGCAGATGTAAATCTGTAATCTGCTGGTTATGGTTTTTAGTGGCAAGAGAATGCGCCTCTGACAACGCTTCCTGTGCCTTTATAGTCCATTTTTCATAATCCATATTTTCATTTTATAAGAATTGGGGGTTGAAATCAAGCAGAATTTTTGATATGATTAAGCAAGATTAAGGGAATATATTGAAATTAGTAGAAATATATGGAAATTAGATAGTCCGCCACTGAGTCCTTGGCGGATTCGAGAAAAATTAAACAATAAATTTCCATAAATTACAATAAGTTTCGCGAAGCAAATTTCTATCAGCTTCCATTTTCCTAATCTCGGATTTTACTATGTTAAATATAATAATTCTTGGAATTACTAGTTTGTTAACGGATGTCTCTTCGGAGATGGTTTATCCTTTGATTGCGGTTTATCTTTCTTCTTTAGGAGCTACACCGGCAATTATCGGGTTGATTGAAGGACTTGCTGAATCAACTGCATCTCTTTTGAAGGTCTTTTCGGGTTATTTTTCTGATAAAGTAAAAAAGAGAAAACCTTTTACTGTTTTTGGTTATTCTTTTTCTACTATTGGGAAATTCTTTCTTTATATTTCAACCAGCTGGCATTATGTGCTTTTTGCAAGAATTTTTGACAGGTTTGGTAAAGGAATACGAACTGCTCCAAGAGATGCTCTTATTGCTGAAAGTGCAGCTGAAGGTAAAAAAGGAAAAGCGTTCGGGTTACACAGAACAATGGATACAATCGGGGCAGCAGCAGGTGTTTTACTTGCTTATTTCTTTATGACAGTAAAACCAAACAATTATAAAACGGTTTTTTTATGGTCAATTGTCCCGGCAGTTCTTGGTGTTATTGCTTTGTTTTTTGTAAAGGAGAAAATGGCAGCTGTTAAAACCGGGGCACCCGCCAAGAAACCGTTGGCATTCAACTTTGCATCCTTTAAAACCCTTGATAAAAAATTACAATACTTTTTAATCATTGCCCTATTGTTTACACTTGGGAACTCATCAAACCAGTTCCTGTTTCTGCGGTCTAAAGATTTGGGCTTTTCCGCGACAACAATAATTTTACTTTATTTCGTTTATAATCTTGTTTATGCTTTCATATCCTATCCTGCAGGTGTTATTTCGGATAAAATAGGAAGAAAGAAAATACTTGTTCTAGGTTACCTGTTTTATGGTATTGTATATTTTGGATTTGCTTTTGTATCGACAAAATTTTTCGTGTGGGTATTATTTGCACTCTACGGTCTTTATATAGGGCTTACAGAAGGAATTGAAAAAGCATTCATTTCCGATATTGCTCCTTCCGACCAAAAAGCGACTATGATAGGACTTCACGCAACAATTATAGGAATAGGTTTATTCCCCGCATCTTTCGTAGCAGGAATTTTATGGACTAAATTAGGAGCTTCCGCCCCTTTTATCATGGGTGGTCTTACTGGTGTTCTTTCCTCAGTATTACTTCTGTTTTTGATTTAAATCTTGTATCCCTAAAATTTTACACTAAACGATATCCAGTGAGTATTGTGAAATCATCTAAATTAGGCGACACCTTTACTCCATTACATTATTATTATTTATTAAAATAACCTAATTTTGTTAAAATTGCCAGTTCTCTCTGTAATAGAGTTTTTTCTTTAAGTCGTTCATAAGTCACAGCAAGGTCATAATGGCCTCCTGCAAAATTCGGATTGATTTGTACAGATCTTTCCAAATAAAAACGAGATTTTTCCAATTCACCCTTAATCCCATAAATTTGTCCCAACATATTGTTAGCCATATATGAATCGGGACTATTTCTTAATGCTAAATTACATTCTTTTATCGCTTTATCATATTCTTTTCTTGTTATATATATTCCTGCAAGACCCATGTATGATTCTTCATTTTTGTTATCTATTACTAAAATTCTATCCCACTCTCTTTTTGCCGCATCGTAATCAATGGCTTTTTCATAAGCATATGCTAAATTTTTATGTGCATCTGTATCAATAGTTATATCATAAACAAGAATACTATTACCAATTATTTCTATGGGTTTATATTCTTTAAGCCATGCATACACTAATCCTTCTTTTGTAGTTGCCGTTTGTAAAAATAAAGCACTTACACATAAAAGTTCTCGTTTAGGTGTTAATGAATTCATTTTTTCCGTTTTAAATAGAACTTCTGATATTATCCCTCTGTATTGAGGATTAACTCCATAATATTCCGGTCTTGCACAACCACAATAAGATAATATAATTTCATCTCCTGGTTTTAAATATTTTGCAAGATTTTTTAAATCCTGCCCAGCATCTAAATCATTAGTAAGATATTTGTATCCGTTTTTAGAACCACCAATAAATTCATTAAAAAATGTTAAATAATGTGGGTAAATTTTTACATTATTTATAACCATCCAAATAATAAGAAAAGCTAAAATATACTTCTTTGGGTTATTTAGACTTTTTGATATAATTCCTAATAACACAAAAATAAACGGATAAATCGGAAGAATATATCTTATTCCTAATTGAGATTTACTCAAAGAAGCAATCATCAGCCAAACAATTGGAACTACACTTAAAAAGATAATAACTATTTTTAAATTTGGATCTTTTTTTAAAGAATAAACATAACTTACTACCCAAAAAAGTAAAATTAGAAATGGAACAGGATTTTTTATCATGAGTGCAAATAAATAATAATACCATACCCCGTAACGATATATATTTCCATTGATAAACACATCTCGCCCTTCTTTCATGGAATTAAAGATTTGATTCACACCGGCAAAATAATTTGGCAAACCGGAAAATATGTAAGTTATAGATAGGACAAAAAAACCAATAATAAATATTTTGATAATAGATATTAAAATCATGGGGAAAGTTTTTTCTTTTCTATATTTAATCCAAAATATTCCTAAAAATAAAAAAAGCGGATATAATAAAAGGGCGGATACTTTTGTAGATTGTGCTAATCCAAATAGTATGCCAGTTAAAAACAATTTTTTTGTAGAGGGATTCCTCAGATATAACCAAAACATAAAAACTGACAAAAAAACTAAAACAGTCAAACCAAAATCTGTGTTTACTACACCTGCCCATGCTGACATATTGGGACTTAAAACATACAATATCAAACTCAATATCGCACCATAATATCCCCACAAAATAAATGCCCATTTATATATAAAAAATCCTAAAATAATTGCTCCTATTGCATTTGTGATTCTTGTAACATGTAAAATAGTATCTGCAGAAACATTATTATTGTAAAGAAACTTATCCCCTATTTCATATTGATTTATATCTAAATTATTTGGTGTTTTTAACTTTAAAAACAATAACGGTGCAGTTACAAAAAGTTTCCAAGATGTCAAATGTTCTCTATTTACATGAGAATTTCCGGTTTTCCAGTGAATATACCCACTTGATATATTCACTGCTTCATCATAAATTGCCGATTTTTCCCAACTTGATGAAATAATTAAAATAAAGTTTATAATCAATATTAAAATTACTAATATGTTAGAAAACCATTTATTTTCACTAAATTTTTTCATATATTTGATTATATTAAATTTTGGAATGTTCTACAAGAAAAGTTTATATTGATTGATAGAAATATCTCTACCATTTTAGGCTAAAAGATATTCAGTTATTGTTACCAAAATCATACTAAGATATGAAGATATAATCAGTGAGACTTGAGATTATTGATGGTAATGCTTTATACTACCAAATAAGCCGAGCAAGCTCGGCGACTACAATTACAGCAGAGTCCTACGGACTATATTAAATTTTTCTTTTCATGGCGCAGAATTCGCCGCACATTGAGCAGACGTCTTTGCCTTTTGCGGAAAGTCGTTTTTCAAATTCGTAGGGGTCTATGGAGAGCGCTTTTTGCTTTTTCCAGTCAAAGTTTTTTCTTGCTTTGGAAAGTTCGTAGTCAATTTTAAGGGAAGATTTATATCCTCTTGCAATTTCGGCTGAATGAGCGGCAATTTTTGAGGCGATAACTCCGTTTTTAACATCATCTATATCCGGAAGCGACAAATGCTCGGCAGGAGTTACATAACACAGGAAATCAGCACCAAAATATCCTGCAAGAGCGCCCCCGATAGCCGACGTAATATGGTCATAACCGGGTGCGATATCGGTTGTAAGCGGTCCTAAAACATAAAAAGGGGCATTATGGCAATATTTCTTTTGAAGTTTTATATTTTTTTCAATCTGGTTCAGCGGAACGTGCCCCGGACCTTCAATTATTGTCTGCACATCTCTTTTAAGAGCATACGCCTGCAGTTTACCGAGGGTTTTTAATTCTTCAATTTGTGCCGCATCTGTATTATCAGCGATACAACCGGGTCTGAGCCCGTCACCTAATGAAATAACAGCGTCATATTTCTTCGCTAATTTTAACAAATCGTCATAATTTTCGTATAGCGGGTTTTCTTTTTTGTGATGAGACATCCACTCGGCAAGAAATGCACCGCCGCGTGAAACAATACCGACAAGCCGCTTGTTCTTCTTCAGGATTTCAATTGCTTTAAGCGTCAGTCCGCAATGGACTGTTATAAAATCAATGCCGTCTGCCAGCTGTTTTTCTATTTCAGCAAATATCTGCTCAATATTTACATCAATAAATTTTTTCTTTTTCCTGGATATCTCACAAATTAAACCATAAATAGGGACCGTCCCCACAGGAATGGTGGAATTGCTGATTACCATTCTCCTTATTTTCGAAATATCGCCGCCTGTGGATAAATCCATAACAGCGTCTGCACCATATTTTATTGAAGTTAAAAGCTTTTGCCGTTCATACGAAAGGTTACAATTCATCGGCGAAGTCCCGATGTTGGCATTGACTTTTATTTTAAGTCCTCCGCCTATACCTTTTGGCTGAAATTTAGGATTGTATTTTCTTAACTTGTTTTTACAAATGACAATGGTCCCTTTTGCAATGCCATTACGGACAAATTCAGCAGAAACACCTTCCGCTTTTGCAATTGCCTGCATTTCTTTGGTAATAATATTTTTTCTGGCTGATTCTATCTGGGTCATATATTTAAATGGTCTTGAATACAGATTCCCGTTTTCACGGGAATGACAGACTTTTAAACAGATACTATTATAAATATTTTAGTATTTCCTTTTCTATGTTATAAACCTTAAACCTGATTTTTTTGAATTTCGCTCCGGCAGTTGCTGAAATAGTCTTTGAAAATTCCTCAAGAACTCTTAATGATTCTTCCGCTCTTTTAATATTTGAGACAACAACCGCATAATTGTTACTTTTGCCGGATTCTTTTGTTTCACGGAAAACATCGTCTTTCGTGTTGCGTGAAGCAATTAACTCAGGGTAAATAACCCTTGATGTCTCATCTATTTGGTGTCTCAATTTTTTAATTTCTGATGATAATTTTTTATCTTCAACTACAAATCTTATAAAATCCTCAACAACCCGCAATCCCTCTTTTGACCTGTTTAAGTTAACATCAATAATTCTGTAAATATTATTCATTTTGTGGTTGTTTTATTTTTTATCCGTCATTGCGAGGGAGGTCACCTTAGTGACCGACCGTGGCAATCCCATTACTAAAACCGAGATTGCTTCACGGAGTTTACACTGAACGTAGTGAATGTGTTCGCAATGACACCTTTGGTAATTTTAATTATATCTTCTTAAAGGCTTTTTAATTTTTTTATTATATTAGTTGTTGAATATCCTTTTACGACAGGGAATCTTTTAACTTTTTTGGAAAATTCAGCGCCTACTATCTCACCATTTTTCCAATCAGAACCTTTAACTAAAACGTCCGGCTTAATTTTTTTTATAATCTGATAAGGAGTCGACTCGGAAAACTTTACTACAAAATCAACCATAGAAAGCGAAGCGAGAACTTCCATCCTTTCATTTTCCGGTATTAGAGGGCGGGTTTTCCCTTTAATAATCTTTACAGAAGAGTCGGAATTAACCCCTATAATCAGAATATCGCCGAAAGATTTTGCCTTTTCAAGAAGCCGTATATGACCTATATGCAAAATATCAAAACAACCATTGGTAAAAACAATTTTTTTACCCGCTTTCCTTAATTTTTGAACAATTTTTATAATTTGACCTAGTGATTTGATTTTTTCCATTTTTTAACGAGGGGAATATTTTTGAAGAACTTTCTCCGCTCTGCTTTCTTGCAAAAGCAAAGAAGAAACAACTACATAAAATCAGCAGACCAAGGGTCTGCAACTACATTAAAGTCATTTATTTCTTCAGCCCTTAATCGCAATTGCAAGCAATATTTTGCTTTTTTTAATCGCAAAGCGAGGAAATAATTTCTGCAGAACCTAAATTTGCGACTTATTTGTTCCAGGAGCAAATGCCAGAGCGAGTTCTAACGAGCGTTTCAAAGAAATTAGTTTCCGAGCGATATTTTACTGCTGAGCATCCTCAATTAGTTTACATATAATATGTCCAACAGTAATGTGTACTTCCTGGATACGGGCTGTGTTTTTTGAAGGAACACTTAACGTTATATCACAAACATCCTTTAATTTACCGCTATCACCGCTAAACCCGACAACTATTGCACCCTGCTTTTTCGCTTGTTTCACCGCTTCAATGACATTTTTTGAGTTGCCGCTTGTTGAAATCGCTATAACTATGTCGCCCTTTTGGACAATTGATTCAACTTGTCTTGAAAATATTTTATCAAAACTATAATCGTTTGCTATAGCAGTCAATTCGGAAGTGTTAGTAGTAAGTGCAATGGCATTTAGAGATTTTCTTTCTTTTTCAAAGCGGCAAACAAGTTCCGTGACCAGGTGTTGCGCATCGGCGGCTGAACCGCCGTTACCAAAAATAACTACTTTTTTACCTTTACGGTAACCATCAATTATTGCTTTTGCTATTTTTTCAATTATTCCTGCAAGTGATTTGGATTTTTCTTTTACTGCTATGCTTTCATCAATAATTTGTAAAATTGTTTCTTTCATATAAATAATGAGCCGAGCAAGCTCGGCAACTACAACTACGACATGGTAACATAAGCACGCCAAGGGCGTGCTACTACATAACTACTGTGGGATACAATCCCACCGCTACATAACATCAGCAGACCAAGGGTCTGAGATTACATAAAAATTAATAGAAACGGGAAAAACTATTTCTCGCCGTAGATTCTTTTTTGGACAAAATTTGTATAAATTTCGCCTCTTTTGAAATAATCGTTCGCCATTGTAATTTTATGGAAAGGGATGGTTGTTTTTATTCCTGAAATCTCGAATTCGGATAATGCACGCTGCATCCTGGCTATTGCTTTTTCCCTTGTAGAATCAGTAACAAGTAATTTCGCAATTAAACTGTCATAAGTTGAAGGTACGGTATATCCGGCGTAAATGTGAGAGTCAACCCTGACCCCGGGACCACCGGGAAAAATTAATGATTCAATCTTACCGGGACTCGGGATAAAATCCTTTTCGGAATCTTCGGCGTTAATCCTGCATTCAAATACGTGCCCTACAATTTTTATGTCGTCATAACTATAACCGAGCCGTTCACCCGCGGCAAGACGAATTTGTTCTTTTAATAAATCTATTCCGGAAACCATTTCTGTTACCGGATGTTCAACTTGTATACGGGTATTCATTTCCATAAAATAAAAATTCTCTTTTTTATCAACTAAAAACTCAATTGTGCCTGCTGTAAAGTATTTAACTGCTTTCGCGGCAAGCCGCGCATAATGTCCCATTTTTTTTCTTAATTTTTCAGAAATCATTGATGGAGATTCTTCAATAAGTTTTTGATGCCTTCTCTGAATTGAACAATCCCTTTCCGGGAATGAAACTACATCACCTTTTATATCACCAAGTATCTGAAACTCAATATGTCTGGGTTCTTCAAAATATTTTTCAAGATAAACATCCCCATTGCCAAACGCTGCCTTTGCTTCAGACTGTGCAGTAAGTATCGCATTTTTTAACGCATCTTCCGATTGAACAACTCTCATACCTTTTCCGCCGCCGCCGGCAGATGCCTTTACTATAAGAGGATAACCGATACTTTTGACAATCTTAGCAAGTTTCGGATGGTCAGCTGTTATACATTCGTCTGTTCCGGGAATAGTCGGCACACCCGCTTTTCTCATTGTCACTTTAGCGGCTATTTTATCGCCCATTGTCTGAATTGTAGTTTTTGACGGACCTATAAATTTAATATTACATGATTCACATACATCAGCAAAATACGTATTTTCCGAAAGAAAACCGTAACCCGGATGTATTGCATCAGCACCGGTAACTTCAGCGGCAGAGATTATATTAGCAACATTTAAATAACTCTCCTGGGGACTGGCAGGACCGATACAAACAGATTCGTCTGCAAGTTTTACGTGAAGACATTCATTATCTATATCCGAATGAACAGCAACTGTTCTTATCCCCATTTCCCGGCAGGCACGAATGACTCTTACGGCTATTTCCCCACGATTAGCTATCAAAATTTTATTAAACATTTGTTCGCTTCGCTCACACGCTGATTACCGCTGATTTGACACCAACTGAACGCGGATTATCGCTGATTTTTATCTGCGGACATCTACTCTTTTTTATCTGCTGGTATCTGCGGTTCCAATTCAAAAAGAGGCTGACCATATTCAACCGGATGATTGTCTTCTACTAAAATTTTCACAACTTTTCCGGCAATTGATGAAGTTATTTCTTTCATTAATTTCATAGCTTCAACAATGCAAACTTTTTGACCTACTGTTACAAAATCACCTTCATCTACTAAAGGTTTCCCACCTGGTGAAGATGTTCTTAAAAATGTTCCTACCATTGTAGATTTTATAATATTGTTGATCTCTGATGGCACCGGTTGAACTGATTTGCTTTGTGAATTATTTTGCACTACGGAATTGACACTCTTAGTTGCCAATACCGGTTCCGCAGAAATATCTTTTCTTTTAAATCCGGATTTCTCACCGTCTTTCTCCATCCAGATTTCTTCGATATCCGTATCTTTTATTGCTTCTAATATTAATTTGATTTTATCTATTTCCATAATCGCTGATTACTGCTGATTTGAAACCTTAACTAACACTTATTATCGCTGATTACCGCTGATTTTGACACCAACTGAACGCAGATTACTGCTGATTTGACACCAACTGGACAAGATTATCTCAGATTCTTATCCGCCTTTATCTGCCGTACCTTTATCTTCATTTATCTGCGTTCACTTCGCGACGCGCAGTAGATATTCTCCGGTTCTGGTGTCGATTTTTATAAGATCGCCTTCTTTAATAAAAAGCGGAACTTGAATTTCAATACCGGTTTCTAAAGTGGCCGGTTTAACAAGATTTGAGACAGAATCACCGCGAATGCCGGGAACTGTCGATACAACTTTCAATTCCACGTTCGAAGGTAAATCCATTGTCAGAAATCTTTCGTCAATATAAAGGGCTTCAACTTCAGCATCAGGTTTTAAATATTTTACAACATCTCCGAGTTTATCCTTTTGCATGGTTATCTGTTCATAGTTTTCCATATCCATAAAGATATAATCATTACCTGCTGAATATAAAAACTGTTTTTTTCTCTTTGTAACTGATACTTCTTCAAATTTCTCTCCTGATTTAAAAGTTGTTTCTGTAATTGAACCTGTTTCAAGATTTCTTAACTTTGTACGCATTACTGCTCCGCCCTTACCCGGTTTGTGATGCTGAAACCAGATAACCTGGCACGGTGCTCCATCTACCACAATATTTAATCCATTTTTAAAATCAGAAGTTGAAACCATATTTATAATACCTCACAGCCGTTCTTTGTCACTAAAACCATATCTTCTATGCGAACACCGAATTTACCGGGAATATAAATGCCCGGCTCTACTGTAACAACCATACCTGCTTTCAATATCATATCTGATTTTGAAGAAAGCGCAGGTTTTTCGTGAACATCAATACCTAAACCATGACCTGTTGAATGAATAAAATATTTATTGAAACCGTTTTTATCTATAAAATTTCTTGCTTCAAAATCTACTTTTCTACAACTTACGCCATCTGCGATAACATTTATCGCTTTTTGCTGTGCTTCTTTTACAATTTCAAATACTTTTTGTTGATATTTGTTTATTTTACCTAAAAAAACTGTCTTTGTCAAGTCAGAATTATAATCATCATAAATACATCCAAAATCAATAAGAACGATTTCATCTTTATGAAATCGCCTGTTAGTCGGTTTATGATGACAATTAACAGAATTTGGACCTGACGCAACTATAATATCAAAAGATGACTTTTCCGCACCGTTTTTTCTTAAATGATATTCCAATTCATCGGCAAGTTCCTTCTCTGACATACCACAGTTTATTTTCTTTTTGACCGACTCAAACGCCTTTTTTGAAATTTTGCAGGCAGTTTTTATTTTTGATATTTCCGGGTTGTCTTTTACGAGCCGCATGTTCTCTATAAAATCAATACATATTTTCAATTTAATATTCGGAATTTTTTCAAGTTCTTTCAAATACCAATATGAAATGCTACTCTCAAAACCAATTTTTTTATTTTTGTATTTTTGGAAAGAATCTTTGAAACTTCTGATAATTTCCACCTTGCACCTTGCAAGTTTTTTTGCTGATGAATAGAGAAGTTCGGGAACTAACAATATCGTTTCCTTGCGGGAAACGAAAATAAAAGAACTTTCCGCACGGAATCCGGTTAAATAAAAAATATTAGATGGATTAAATGAAATCAATCCGTCTAACTTTTCTAATTCAATCTTTTTCTGAATATTTTTTATTCTCAAAAACATAGTATCCTATGGTTATAGAGTTATAGAGTTTTAGGGTTATAGGGTTATTTCGGCACGCCAAGGGTCTATGAAACTACATCATTTATTACTATTTTATCCCTTTGTTCTAAAGTTTTAAAGTTCTTTGGTTTCAATTAACATCAGAACCTGAGAACTCGAGAACATAAGAACGCTTTTTACTTTTTAACAATTTCAATTGCGGCAAGTAGGCCTAAAAGATAGGAATTTGTACCAAAACCTGAAATTTGACCTGTTGCAACACCTGCAACCAGTGATTTGTGCCTGAACTCTTCCCTGTGATAGATATTAGAAAGGTGAACTTCCACTACAGGAATGTCTATGGCAGCAACAGCATCCCTAATCGCTACTGATGTATGTGTATATGCAGCAGGGTTCATTACAATTGCACTATATTTTTTAGGCGACTTTCCGATGATATCGACAATTTCACCTTCGTGGTTTGATTGAAATACTTCAACTGAAACGTTTTTTTCTTTTGCCAGCTTTTTTATTTTTTTATTTATATCTTCAAGCGAAAACTTGCCATAAACATCCGGCTCTCTTTTACCAAGCAGATTTAAATTGGGTCCATGAATTATAAGTATCTTTTTCATAACAAAACTATTCTCCTTTTTGTTCTTCTAAGACTTTTTTTATTATTTCATCAGGGATATCGTCTTTTAAGACAGTCCTGCCGGGACGGCCATCGGGCAACACAAATCTGACTTTTTTATCCAATACTTTTTTGTCATAAATAAGTTTTTCAATGATTTTATCAGTATTTAAACTATGTGTTACCGGAAGCCCTGCCCTGGTCAATATTTTTTCAATCCTGTGAGTCCACATGTCATTGAGTAAACTTATTTCTTTTGCAATTTTGGCAGCACAAACCATTCCTATTGAAACTGCTTCACCATGCAGGTATTCCTGATAATTAGTCGCTGCCTCAATTGCATGACCTATTGTATGACCGAAATTCAATATTGCGCGTAAACCCGTTTCTTTTTCATCCAATTCAACCACCCATTTCTTTATCTGGCAGCTTCTCCATACTGTATATTCAACCCTTTCAAGGTTAAGTGACTTAATTTTTATAAGGTCTCTTTCCAGAACAGTAAAATATTTCCTGTCTCTTATAATCCCGTACTTAATAGCTTCTGCAAGCCCGCTGTTAAACTCTCTTTCCGGAAGTGTTTTTAAGGTTGAAATATCAGTATAAACCAATGCCGGCTGGTAAAATGCTCCTATCATATTTTTTGATTTCGGGTGATTAACTCCGACTTTCCCACCGATAGAAGAATCTACTTGTGAAAGTAAAGTTGTCGGCACCTGGACAAAAGGAAGCCCGCGCATAAAAGTTGCAGCGACAAACCCGGCTATATCTCCCACCACCCCGCCGCCAAGCGCTACTATAGTCGAACTCCTTTCGAGGTGTTTATCCATACACACCTGATAAAGATTATTAACTGTTTCAAGCGTTTTGTATTTTTCACCGTCAGGAATCTTTGTAATGAATGTTTCAAAACCTGCACGTGACACGCTATCAGTCACCATATCCCCGTAAAGCTTATTAACGGTTGTATTTGTTATTATAAGCACTTTGCCGAAAAAGTCTTTTTCTTTCAGACAATCGCCAAGATTTGTCAAAGATACGCCGACATGTATCGGATAAGTCCTCTCACCAAGTTTTACTTCAACTATTTTCATATTAAACACTACTCATCTTCTTTATAATTCTCTTTGCAGCTTCTTTAGGTGTCGTATCTGTTGTATCGAACGAAAAATCACATTTTTCATAATGCGGTGTTCTTATATACAGGAGTTTCTCTGTTTCGGATTTTTTATCTCCAACATTAAGAAGCGGTCTATCAGAATTTTTAGATACCCTTTCTAAAATTTTTTCAACTGATGCTTTTAGATTTATTATTTTACCGTTTCTCTTTAAATTATCAATATTCTCCTGCCTTAGAACAATACCACCGCCTGTGGCAATTACATAATTGTCATAACCGCCGACTTCTTTGGCAATTTCGGATTCAATATCCCTGAAATATTTTTCCCCTTTTTCGGAAAAAATATCAGATATTTTCATGCCGGCTTTTTCTGTAATAAGGACATCCGTATCAACAAATTTCATCTTCAAAAGCCGGGCGATTTCACGGCCTACGTCACTTTTGCCAGTCGCCATAAAGCCGGTTAAAATAATATTCATTTTTTAATTTTAAGCCCATTGAAAAAATACCATTTACCGATAATAACCTAGACCCCGAAACAAGTTCGGGGTGACACTGTTGAAATTTTTCAACAGTGTCATTTTATAAAAAATACCTTGAATTGTCAATGTATTTATATATAATTAAGGAAGAACCAAATAATTTCTGTATCTATATAATAAAAACTGCATCTAAACAAATGGACTTAAACGAAAAACTTCTAATTTCAAAGTCAAAAAATGGCGATACCCGTGCTTTTGAGCAACTAATTAAAAAGCATGAGCTAAAAATCTATAATTTATTACTTAATATGACAGGCAGAAGGACTGTTGCCGAAGATCTTTTACAGGAAACATTTTTAGCTGCATGGCAAAAGATAAGTCACTTCAAGGGAAATTCCGAGTTTTCGACATGGCTTTACCGTATTGCAGTCAATTTGGTCCTAATGAAACGGCGGAAGAAGAAAGTCGTTCATACTGTCTCTATTGATACTCCTATCATTACTTCAAAAGGAGAGATAAAAAGAGAATTTATAGACGACTGGTCAAAAAACCCGTTGGCAAATTTAGAAAACACTGAACTAAAAAACCGTCTAAACAAAGCAATAAATACTTTGCCGGAAAAATATAAGGATGTACTTGTTTTAAGAGATGTTGAAGGAATGACAAATGATGAAGTTAAAAAGATATTAAGGATTTCGCTTCCGTCAATAAAATCGCGGCTCCACAGGGCACGATTGTTTTTAGTCGCTGAACTTTCGAAGTATTTTAGAGGACACTAATGGATTTGGAAAGATTTTTACTATTATTATCTGATTTCATGGACGATGAAATGGATTTTGACTTGATTGAAGATTTTGAAGAAAATCTTGAAGATGAGTTCTGCTGTCACTTTTTAAATACATTCAGGAAAACAGCAGAGTTATGTCACCAGATTGAAATGCAGCAAGTTCCAAGGATACTTCACTACCGCATAATACAAACAATTGAAAACATTGAAAATACAAAAAAACCGGTTAAAATGAGAAAGAAACCAACCAAGCGGCTTCACCGCAAGATCGTTTCCCACCACTCCCTCTACTGAATCTTTGGCGGGCAAGGAGCCGTTGGCGGGTTTGGAGTCATTTCATTACCCGCAACAACAGCAACATTTACCTGCTTTTCTTTTATTATCTAAAATCTTTATCGCTTCAATTGCTGTTTTTATTGCTTCTTCTATTCCAACTTTTCTTATAATCGGCTTGTCTGAATATGTTAAACCGATAATTGCAAGTACTTCACCGGCATAAACTTTTCTAATTGCCGAAATAACAAAAATTGCAGAAGATTCCATAGAAGTTGACAGAACATTTGAACGGCACCATGTTTTCCACATCTGTTCGTTATAATCTGATAAAGGTAAATCTTTCGCATTTTCAGTATAAAAAGCATCTTTACAATGATTAATCCCGGCATGCCATTTAAAACCTAATTTTGCTGCTGCTTCAATAAGTGCATTCGTAACTTCTAAATCGGCAACGGACGGATATGACAGCGGAACATACTGACGAGTAGTACCTTCTTCACGAACAGATGCTGTTGAGATAACAATATCGCCAAGTTTAACATTTTTTTGAAGAGAACCGGCAGTACCAACCCTTATAAATGTATCTGCGCCGATTTTTATCAATTCCTCAACTGCAATCGCTGTTGAAGGACAACCGATACCGGTTGAAGTTGCAGATACTTTTATTTTTTTACCGTCAAAACCTGTAATATTTCCGGTAAATGTCCTGTATTCACGGTTAAAAGCCATTTCTTTTGCATTCTCGAAAGACTTTGCAATAAGAGGTACCCTTCCCGGGTCCCCCGGTAACAAAACATACCTTCCAACATCACCCTTGCCTAAAGTTATGTGATACTCTTTTCCTTTTTTCATTAAAATCCTTTGCTTACGCGATTACAATTATCCGGATTACCCGGTTATTCTTCCTTTTCTTGCTCGCTTTGTGAATAGAACTCAATTTTATATATTTCAAGAATAGTAAGGAAAATCGCAGCTATAAGAGGTCCTATTATCAACCCGGCAGGACCGAAAGTAACAATCCCTCCAATCATAGAAAAAAACACTAATAAATCATGCATACCGGCGTTCTGCCCTATTATCCTGGGTCTGAGAATATTATCTATCATAGAAATAAAGAGTACGCTTATAATTATTATCGCTATACCCTGACCGGGATTGCCGTTAATTATCTTTATGATACCGGCAGGTATCAGTACTGCACCGGTACCTACAAAAGGGATGGGAGAAAGTATGAGTATCACTATTCCCCATAACAACCATGCCTTTATTCCAAAAATCCATAAAGTTATTGTTGCAAAAACGCTTTGCAGGAAAGCTATAAAAAGTATTCCCTTAATTGTAATATTTGTCATAGCATAAAACCTGGATATTATCCTGTCTTTATACTCATCACTGAGAGGTATTACATCTTTAATTTTAGACAACATGCTTTTCCCGTCCCGTAAGAAATAAAACAGTGAAAACATTGTGATAAATAAATCAAATATTATACCCACTGTTGCCCGTGAAGATTTGCTTATATTTCTTACTATTGCAGAGTTTAAAAAAAATATAAATTTATCCAAAAGGGGTTTCCACTCAATTTTTATACTATACGCTGACAGATATTTGCCTATAGATGAATTCATAATTCCCTGGATTATTCCAACACTGCCTTTTTGAATCAACCCGTCTACATCTTTTCCTGTAGTACTATAAAACTCAATACTCTGAACTATCACAAGGTTAAAAATAAAAATTAGCGGCACAACTATCACCATCAGTATTATCAGGCAGCTTAACAGGGATGCAAAGGTCTGCCTGTTTCTTGTTAGTTTTAGGGTTATTTTATATAAAGGGTAACTTAAAGTCGCAATTATTACGGCAATAATTATCGGCAGGATAAATACTTTTATCATACTTAAAAAAACTAAAAAGGACAAAATGAACGTTATCAGTAAAAAATATTTGCTGAACTTTTTCTCTTTTAAGATGCTTGGTTTTTTTTCCATTTATTCTCCTCCCTTAATTAAATGTGTAATGTGTAAAGTGCTTGCCACAAGCGGTTTACACGCTTGTGGTAAATTGTAATGAATAGTTAAAACATTAAACCTGAGATACCTCCTAACCTTTTATCCCCTCCCCTTAGGAGAATGAGAATTTTGAGTTAATTCCTTAAAAATTATAAAACCTATTTCAGATTCAACAATATAATACGAAGAATCATTATTTTAACTTTTTGAGTATTTTTAATATTTTTTCTATCTGAAACGGTTTTTCCAAATACCCGGATATCCCTTTTTGTACAAGTTTCTTTTTATTGTTTTCATCTAACCACCGCCCTGTTATAATAAAAACTTTTGTTTTAGGCGATATTTTTTTTATTTTATCTAATAACTCATCCCCATGAATGCCCGGCATAAGCAAATCCATAAATATAATATCAAACCTTCCAGATTTACATAGTTTTATGGCACTTTGCCCGTTTAATGCATACTTTGAATGATAACCTTCAATATGTAATAATTCCACTAATAATTCACAGAATTCTTTTTCATCATCTACTATAAGAATTTTTTTTAATTTAACCATCGAGTTCAGTTCCTATTTTTAACAGGTAATTTTATGGTAAAGATGGTCCCTTTTCCCTCTTCGCTTTCAACTGTAATGCTCCCGCCATGCCTTTTAATAATACCATGTGAAACCGGCAATCCAAGTCCCGTCCCTTCTTCACCGTGTCCGGGCATTTTTCCACCACCAAGTATACCCTTAGTAGTGAAGAACGGGTCAAATATTTTGTTGATATTATCTTTTTTTATTCCTTGCCCGGTATCACTAAATTTTATTTCAATAGTTTTATTAGCTTGCCTGATACTTATTTCCAGCTTACCACCTTCAAACGACATAGCATCACGGGCATTTATTATTAAATTCAAAAATACCTGTTGCATCTCTGATATATTAAAACTAATGTGTGGTATCTTGCCGTATTTTCTAACTATCTTTATATTTTGTCTGGATAGTTGCCTTTCCACTATTGATAATACAGCTTCGATAGATTCAATAATATTACTCATTTCTACATGATGTGATTTTTGTCTTGCAAAAGTAAATAAATTTTTAATAATTTTACTGCCTCTGTCACTAGTAGTTAATATTTTATCCATAATTTCCCTGATATTATTAATATTTTCTATTCTTTTTGCATATTCTATGTTACTATTGATTATTTGAAGTACATTATTGAATTCATGTGCAACTCCGGCTGTCAGAATACCAATCCCGGCCATTTTCTCAGACTGGATAAGTTGCTGATTTAATGATTCCTTTTCTTTTTCTATTTTATAGTATTCAGTAACATCCCTTACGGTAGCTTGTAAATATTTATTATTACCAATTTCTACTCTTGTAAGTAAAACAGTTGCAGGAAATTCTTCGCCGTTTATCCTTTTATGCATCCACTCAAAATAATTAGAACCTTTTTCCATTGCTATTTGTATCATTTCAAGTGCTTTTTCCATTGATAACCTGCCGTCCGGTTGATACCGCGGAGAAAGTTCATATGGTTTTCTTGAAGTAAACTCTTTTTCATTTTTCGCTCTGAACATAGATATTGTAGAATTATTGCCGGTTGTAAAATTCCAATCCGGCGGAGCAAGAGTCATTATTGCATCTTTAGAACTTTCATAAAGTGTCCGGTACTTCTCTTCTTTTTCCCTTATATTTTTCTCTGCTTTCTTACGATCAGTAATATCACGAAATATCCCCTGAATTACTTTTTTATCTCCAATTTTTATTACATGTGCATTTATACTTACCGGAACAGTAGTTCCGTCTTTTCTAACAATCTCTGCTTCATTATCGAAAACCATGCCTTTTTTAATATGCTCGCAAAAATGTTGATGATAATACTTTAATTTATCCGGAGAATGTAATTTAGAACGATTACTGCCTATAATTTCCTTTTTTGAATAACCTGTTAACGATTTAACATTTTTATTTGCATCCAATATTATTCCTGTTTTTACATCTGCTATTAAAATCGTATCAACTGCACTTTCAAAAAGATGCATATACTTTTTTTCATTCTTATTTAAATTATATACTGTTTTTATTTTCCCAAATTTCGACATTTTTAGTTTAGAAACCTGATGACGCAGTTGTTCAATTTCATTTATAAGTTGATTTTTTGTTTTTTCTTTGTCTTTCATTTGACGACCTTAAAAACCACTCCTTTTCACCAAAAAGCTATATTCTGTTAATCCGTTCATATTCTACATATTTTTAGTTAATTTTCAACCAATAAAAGCAATAGAATCATTTGCTAAAGATGAGTTTTTATAGTAAAATTGTCCGCATTCCTACCTGATGGCAGGTAAAAATCATGAAAAGACCTTTAATTGTAATAACTGTTTTGTATATTATCATAATCGTTCTGCTTGATACACTTGGAGTTCTTAACAAAATTCCATCTGACAATATAGCACGACAAGCAGTTGGAAATACTGTTAAAATTACAGGCAAAATTAATACTGAACCTGAGAAAATCAATAATAGGACATCTTTTATTTTAGAAACAGAAAAAATAAACGATAATGCTACAAAAGGGGAAATTTTAGTTAATATCTATACTGATAAAATTGATCTTTCATATGGAGATATAATTGATATCACAGGTAAATTTTTCAAGCCAAATCCATCATCAGTTTTAGGTGCTTTCGACTACAAAAAATATTTGTTCAGGAAAAAAATTTATGCAACATTATCTGTAAATAATGAAGAAAATGTTAATGTTATAGGAAGAAACCCGTCATATCTATGGCAATTATCGTTAAAATTAAGAAAGCAAATTCTGGCATCTTATTATAAAAATCTTCTGCCACAGCAAGCGGCAGTACTTTCGGGAATAACTATAGGTGCAAGGTCCGGGCTAACCCCGTATATCCAAAAAATATTTGTTGATGCAGGCGTCATGCATGTTCTTGTTGCAAGCGGTTCCAATGTCGCTTTTGTTGCTGTGATATTCTTCTGGATATTTAGAAATATTTTTAAACTTAAAAAGAAATTTGCCTTTGGACTGCTGATTCCTATAATTCTGCTTTACACGATGATTACCGGCGGAAATCCGCCTGTTGTAAGAGCAACAATAATGACACTTACTGTAATCCTTGCTATGCTTTTATCAAGGAATGCAGATGTTTACCAGGGCCTTTTTTTGGCAGCATTAATAATTCTTATTTACAATCCTCTTACTTTGTTTGAAGCAGGTTTCCAAATGTCTTTTGTGGCGACAATTGGAATAGTTTATCTCTATCCAAAATTTCAATCTGCACTTCAAATGCAAAAGCTTCCAGGTATTTTTAACTGGTTTTTAAGCATTTTTTTTGCATCTTTATCAGCCCAGATAGCAATCGCTCCGGTACTGGCATATTATTTCAACAAAGTTTCGTTAATAGCAATAATTTCTAATCTTATTATATTGCCATTAATCGGAGTTTTACTTGCAGCGGGTTTCATATTATATTTAACAAGTCTGATAGGAACTCAGTTATTAATTATTGTTGCAAAAATTACAGGTGGAATAATATCATTTATGATATATATGATTGATTTTTTTGCCAATATCCCCCATTCTACAATAAGAACACCAACACCAAGTATCTTTTTCCTTATTATTTTTTACCTTGTTATTATAGGAATTCCAAAAATGAGGAACTATTTATGGAAATGGCTTGTAATTATTGCACTTACAGTTTTAATAATCTCCTCTTTTTTTAATAACTCCCTGCGAAATAAAAATAATCTTTCAGTAACATTTTTAGATGTAGGCTTGGGGGATGCAGTTTTCTGCGAATTTCCGGATGGCTCCAACATGCTCATTGACGGCGGCGGTAACTGGGAAAAAAAATATGATATCGGCGAAACAATTATCTCGCCCTTTTTATGGAATAAAGGAATTACTAAAATTGACACAGTAATACTGACCCATCCGCACATAAATCACTACCAAGGGTTAATTGCTGTTTGTAAAAATTTTAAAATCAAAAAATTTATAACAATCATTGCAATATCGGAAGAAAGTGAATACTCAGAATTAATGGAAATAATAAATAGTAAAAAAATACCGTTTGAAAGAATTTCGAAACCAAAAATACTTGAAATCGGGAAGGTTAACATAAATATACTAAATCCTGAAATAATTTCTAAAAATAACGATGCTAATTCCATGGTATTACGTTTACTTTACAACGAATTTTCAATTTTGTTATGCAGCGATATTTCTATGAAAACACAAAAGACACTTGTTAAAAAACCCACAGCTTCAAATATTTTACTTGTTCCAAACCATGGTAAAAAGAAACTTTCCCATGATTTCCTATTACAAATTTCACCGGAATTTGCTATAATATCAACAAATGCTGCTTCCCTGAAAGTACTTGAACAATTAAAACGATATAAATTGTTTACAACAGCTAATTCCGGGACTATAATTATTGACACTAACGGTAAAACCTGTAATCTAAAAGAAACACTAATAGATGCACCAATGGAAATGATAATTTTAGATTAAGTTTTTAATAGAATGTTTTGGTATGTGGAGAAAAATATGAAGGATATTTCTAAAAAAGTAGTGGTGATAATCTTTTTTGTTAGTATTTTAACAGGAAAAACTTTAGCGAAAAATACTATTTCCAAAGATAAAATAGATGAATGGAATACTTATCGGAATGAAAAATATGGTTTTGAAGTTAAATATCCAAAAAATTTTATATTACAAGATGGGGATGCCAATTTCAGTTTTAATTCTTTTATAAATGCAACACCTGTAATTATTATTGGTTTTCCAGGATCCGAATATACAGGCACTAACTTAGGGGAAGCTTATTTTGCTGTTTGTATCAGTACTGAATATTTAACAAAATGTCTAAAGTATACAGATCCATCAGGATTGTCAATACAAGGTGAAGAAGAAGATGATGAAGATGGTTGGGATGTAGTTTTAAAAAAAGCGAAAAAAATTAATGGTATTGTTTTTCACACTGGCTCTTGGACCGAAGGAGGAATGAGTCAAATTTCTTCTACAGATATTTATCGAACTATCCATAAGCAATATTGTTATGAAATACAATTATTTACCCATTCGACTAATATGGGTGTTTATGTTGAAAGAACAGTTAAAGAATATAATGTGAAAAAAATTTGGAAAATTCTTGAGCAAATATTGGCTACTTTTAAGTTTACAGATTAGATTGCTTTGTCGCGAAGTTTATCCCACACATTTTTTGTACGGGACTTCTCGCGATGATTTTTTAACAAAGTTGTAAAAAATTATAAAAACAACATTACTAACTGATATTCGGGAGAGATTATGAAAAACATTATAATTCTTGCAAATAAGGAAAAATCAAAAGCGGTTGAATTTTCTAAGAAAATAGCAAATTGGCTTAAAAAGCAAAAAATCTCAGATACATTGAAATTTGCTATAATTCTCGGCGGTGACGGAATGATGATAAAATCTGCAAGAGAGTTTGCGTCCAAGAATATTCCTCTTTTTGGAGTCAATCTCGGCAAGCTGGGGTTTCTTAATGAAACAGATGTAAAAAATGTATTTTCAGCGTTAAAAAATATTATTTCCGGAAATTATAAAATTGAAGAAAGAAATATGCTTCAAATTGAAGTTTTTCGTAAACAAAAAATGATAAAACGTTCTGTCGCCTTAAATGATGCCGTTATAAAAAACGGTAAAACTGCCCGGGTTATAAAACTGAAATTAATTATTAATCAAAATTTTGTTACCGAAATAATCGGTGACGGTGTTATTATTTCTACCCCAACCGGTTCAACAGCATATTCACTTTCAGCAGGCGGACCGATTGTACATCCAAATACAAAAAATATTATTATTACTCCGATTGCCCCTCACACATTAACACAAAGACCGGTAATTATCCCTGATGATTGCCTTATCTCTGCTGAAATAAATTCAAACCATAACGATGTGTTGCTGTCAGTTGACGGGCAAATTGATTTAACCTTATCTATCGGGGATATTGTTAAGGTGCAAAAATCTAAAATACCTGCAAAACTAATTACTTTTGGCAAAAGTGATTATTTTGAACTCCTTAGAAAAAAATTTAATTGGGGCAAGCGGTAAATGTTACAGACATTTATAATAAAAAACTACGCGATTATTGATGATTTGACTATTAATTTCGGGAATGGTCTCAATATTCTGACCGGTGAAACCGGTGCCGGAAAATCCATAATTATTGATGCATTAGGACTTATACTCGGCGAACGGGCAAATTCATCGATAATCAGAAAAAATTCATCAAGTTGTGAATTGACAGCAAGTTTTAATATTGAAAATCTGCCGCAAGTAAAAAAGTTATTATCTGCTATCGGCATATCTTCTGAAGATATGCTTATTATCAAGCGGGAAATCACTAATGATAGCAAAACAAAATGTTTTGTTAACGGCGCTCCTGCAACAGTAGGAATGCTTCAAACAATAGGTACCGTACTTGTTGATGTCCACGGTCAACATGAACACCAAACACTTATAAAAACCGATAGTCAAAGAGAATTGCTTGACAGTTACGGGAACCTTGAAGCATTAAAAACGGCTGTCGGCAGTATATTTGAAAAGTTCACGTTACTCAGAAGCAATTTAGATGAGTTAAAAAATTCTGAAAAAGACCGTTTACAAAAACTTGACCTTTATAAATATCAGCTGAAAGAAATTGAAGATGCAAAGCTTTCTGAAACTGATGAAACCGGTCTGGAAAACGAATTTAACCGTTTAAATAATGCCGAGAAACTGTTCAATTACGCGCAGGAAATATATTCGTTATTATACGATTCAGAAGGTTCGGCAATTGAAAAATTAGGTATTGCAAAAAAGGCAATAGAAAATCTCTCACTAATAGATACATCTACAAATGAAAATACGAAAACTATTAACAAAACATTGGATGAAATAAAATCAATTGCCGATACATTTCGCCAATATAAGGATAATATTGAATTTAACCCTAAAAGACTTGAGGATATCATCGTTAAACTTGAATTGATTAAAAAACTTAAGAAAAAATATGCCCCGACAGTTAAAGAAATCCTGGATTACGCTAACAATATAAAAAAGCAGATAGAATTTTTTGAAAAAGCAGATGAAAATATATTAGAAATGGAAAAGGAACTCAAATCCTCTGAAACAAAACTTAAAAAATCATCTGTTGAACTCTCTGAAAAAAGAACTGTAGCCGGAAAAAAACTCTCTAAAGAAGTTGAGAAGGAACTTTTTGAACTCGGTATGCCGAAATCAAAATTCTCAATTTCTGTAGAAGATGAAAAAGATGCTGACGGTACCTATAAATTCAAGTCAAATGGAATTGATAAAATCGAATACCGGATTGCAGTAAATGTCGGTGAAGATTTAAAACCGCTGAAAATGGTAGCGTCCGGCGGAGAGATGTCAAGAATTATGCTTGCCATAAAGACAGTTCTTGCCAAAGCTGATAAAACACCCACGCTGATTTTTGACGAAATAGATGCCGGCCTTTCAGGATATATGGGTAAAGTCGTCGGCAAAAAGTTAAAATTACTTTCTAAAAATCACCAGATATTCTGTATTACACATCTTCCTCAACTTGCAGTGTTTTCGGCAATACATTTCCATATATCAAAAAACGTATCCGGTGAGCGAACGGTAACTTCAGTACAAAAACTCGAAGGAACAGAAAAAGTTAACGAAATTTCAAGAATGCTTGGTAGCGAAAAAAATACCGATATTTCTATAAAGCATGCAAAAGAATTGATAAAAGAAACTACAATGTGAATAAGACTTACATGTTAAAAGTCTTATAATCACCCCTCACCTCTTTCCTCTCCCCGCAAGGGAGAGGATGGAAAATTAAGTATCTTCTACCCCGTGGGGAGAAGATGAAAGATGAGGGGTAAGTAAATACCTATTATATGATATCAAAAAAAACAACCGGACCTGTTATAATTCTTACTGCTTTTCTTGGAATATCTTCACTTTTGTTAATATTCCAGAACAAAACGATTGATATATTTTCATTTTTTATTTTATTAATATTCGCCTCTTCATTTTTTGTTGAATCACTTATAACGGACCTTGTTGCACTTTTAACAAGTGTAACGGGACTCCTCGGAATGAATTTTACCAATGCTTCCGGAAGACTTGTCCTTTTAGGTGAGATAGCTTCCATATGGGCTATCATCTGGCTTATTCACCTTCTTAATGACAGGGCAAAATATCAGCAATCTTCAAACAACCGTGAACTTGCAGATATTTCTTCCGCAATTGAAAATATGGGAAAAGAACTTTTATCAAATAGAAGCAATTTAGAAAAAGTTTCGGGAAGAATTGCCCAATACAAAAATCTTACACTTGCAACTAAGGAAATAATAAAAGTCACAAATTTGCCTGATTTGAAAGTAAAACTTTTAACAATTATAAAAAAAATATTAAATTGCAACGACACCCGCTTTACGACATTTCTTCCCAGTGACGATAGACCGCCTGATACGTTTGACGCCTGGGTAGTCAGGAAAAGATCTTCACTGTTGATTCAAAATACTATAAAAGATTACCGTTTTGAATATACTGCAATTCCAAAAGCTACAAAATCCGTTATAGCAGTCCCTTTATTAAGCGACAAAAATATTATCGGAATTGTACGGCTGGATTCTGATAAAGAAAACAGATTTACACAAGAAGATATGTCTATAATTTCAATATTGGTGAATGTCGCTGAAATGACGGTAGAAAATCTTACACTGCTAGAAAAAACAAAAGAACTTTCAATTATAGACGGCTTAACCGGCGTATATGTCCGCAAATTTTTTGACGAAAGATTACAAGAAGAAATGACAAGAGCTTCAAGGTTTAAAACACTTCTTTGTTTAATTCTCTGTGATATTGACCATTTTAAGAAGTTTAATGACACTTATGGACACCAAAAGGGAGATGAAGTTTTAAAACAATTTTCACATGTTTTGAAGCAGGTTTGCCGGGAAACGGATGTTGTTGCACGTTATGGCGGTGAAGAATTTGCTGTCATATTACCGGAAACATCAAAAGATGTTTGTGTGAAAATTGCGGAAACCATAAGAACCGAATTTCAAAAGGAAACAATAGAAGGACAACCCGTTACCGTCTCTCTGGGAATTTCATCTTATCCTGATGATGCTAACGAACATCATCAGCTTATCCGCAGGGCAGATGAAAGACTTTATAAAGCTAAAATGTCAGGGAGAAACAGAACTATATGGAAAGAATAATATATTTTTTACCATTATTAGTATTTATTATAGGATATAAATTTGGAATAATATTATCAAGATTAGCAGCTATATTGTCAATAATATTTACAGTGTTTTTCCACCCGTCACCTCTTTCTACTATTTCCGTAATTCTGACTTTATGCCTTGTCGAACTTGTTATAGAAAAGTTTTATAAACAATTGGCTTCCAGCAGAAGAAATTTCAATAAAGAATTGAGTAATCTTACGGGAAAACTTGCACTTGTAAAAGGAGAATCAGGCAAAACAAAATTGGAACTTCTTAGAAATGAAAAAACAATTAAAAATATTTTACATATCTACGAATTATCAAAAAACATAGCAGCGTATGTAGATTTAGAAAAAATGTTTGGCCTGATTGCAAAATCATTAGATGAGCAATTCAATATAAAAGATGTAAACCTGAAAATATTTGAAGGTAATAAAAACTTTCAGAAAGGACTCCCGGTTCGCATTGACGAAAATATCAAAACTCAGACTATTTCTAATGGTATAATCCATGTACCCCTATTTATAGGTGAACAATCGCTGGGAATTATTTCAACAAAAATACCTCCGTTATACGAAAAGGACGAAGAATTTTTCGATGAAATAGCAGCGTTTGTGGAAGAGCTCATTTTAGCAGTACAACGGGCTATTTTATACTCAAAGGTTGAGGCAATGTCACGCACGGACGGTCTTACGGGATTATATCGCCGCGGATATTTTAATGAAAGGTTAAAAGAAGAAGAATTCAGGGCAAAAAGATGGAACGGAAGGTTTTCAATTTTAATGATGGATATCGACCATTTCAAGAAAGTTAATGATACGTACGGTCACCAGGCAGGAGATTTGGTATTAAAAACAGTTACCGGAATCTTAAAAAATTCTATTTACGAGACTGATTTTGCGGCAAGATACGGCGGTGAAGAATTTGTGGTAATTTTTCCGCAAACAGACCCGGCAGGTATAAAAATTAAAGCTGAAAAGATTCGTGAAAAAATTGAAGAAACAGAAATTCTTGCAGGTTTAGAAAAATTAAAAGTTACCTCATCTTTCGGTATTGCACACTACCCTAAAGATGCTTTAACTGCAAACGAAGTCCTCCACAAAGCGGATATGTCACTTTATAAATCCAAGGAAACCGGCAGGAACAAAGTAACAGAATTCGAAGAGTAGAGCTTTACAAAACATCTTTTAGCTGTCATTTTTGGTTGTTTTGGCCGGTAATAAGTTTCTTTATCCGTTCAAGTAAATCACTCATACCAAACGGTTTTGTTAAGTAATCATCAGCACCCAATTGGAACGCTTTCTGTTTATGTTCTGCAAGTGTTGATATGCCTGTTAATATAATTATAGCAATATTTTTAGTCTGCTGGTCTTCTTTCAATATTTTACAAACTTCAAAACCGTTAATACCGGGAAGAACTACATCTAAAATAATAAGAGCGGGATTAAACTCTTTTACTTTTTCAATACCTGTTTCTCCATCGCTTGCTGCGTTAACAGTGTAACCTTCGCTGGTCAACACATCACTCAAAATTCCTAAAATTGCAGGTTCATCATCAATAATTAAAATTTTTTGTCCCATTATATTTCTCCTTTAAATACCACTGAACTATTTCCGTGCCAGTTCCGTGTCTTGTTCTGCTTTAGTTCTATGTTCATTATGCTATCGGCAAAGATACTATAACTGCAGTGCCTTTCCCTTGTTCACTTTTTACATTAATTTTCCCGCTGTGATGTTCAACTATCTGCTTTGCAATTGCCAGTCCCAACCCTGACCCATCCATCTTTGTTGTAAAAAACGGCTCAAATATATTCTTAAGTTTGTCATCTGGAATTCCACAACCGGTATCGGTAATTGTAACATCAACCATCTTTTTATCCTGCATACCGCTTGTTTCAATTTTAATTTCACCGCCAATACTTATTGCTTGCAAGGAATTAATAAGCAAATTAATAAACACTGATTGAATATAGGTTTTATCAACCAGTACAAGAGGCATATTATTACCATTATATTTATTATTAAGTTTTACTTTTTGTTGTCTGAATCTAATTTCCAGAAATCGACAAGCATCATCCAAGATATCACTGACTTGCTGCGGCTGAAAAGCTATTTCTGCCGGTTTGGAAAATGTCGACAAATTTTTTATTGACTGATACGCAAGTTCTTCATTTTCAAGAATAGTTTTTAACTGGGCTCTTACTTTTTCGTCTAATGGTAATTTCAGCAGGCAATATTCAACACTCATTTTAATAATAGCAAGATAGTTTTTGAACTCGTGGGCAATATTTGTTGCTACCTGACCCATTGTACGCAATTTTTCTGTCATTAGTAGCTGCCGCGTCCTTTCCTGGACCTTTTGCTCCAATTCCTCTACATGTTTTTTTATTTGTTGGTGTAAAGAAGTATTCTCAATAGAGAGTCCTGATTGTGAAGCAAACACAGACAATAAATTGGTTTCTCTGATTGTAAATTTTTTTTCGTTTTTCGTTCTCTTCAAGTTAATATAACCGATTAATGTTCCCCTGACTACCATTGGAAGTATCATTGCAGATTTTACTTCTTTATATTCCTCCAGATGTTTGAACCGCGGATCTTCTTTCAGGTGACCATGTATAACCATCGGGGTTTTTTCTATAACACCACTGCCAATAATTCTTTCACCCACTTTAATACGTCTTCCAATAATGTTCTCGCTAAATTCTCCGTATATTGTCTTTATTTCATATTCCTTGCTCTCCGGATAATAAAGCAATAAAGAACCCCCGTCTGAATCACTTATTTCAACTGCTAACTTCAAAACCAGATTCAATAGCTCCTCTAACTCCATTAAAGAACCAACTGCTTGTGTAATCTCGTATAAAGCAACCGTTTCTTTCAAGTCTTTTATCTTCTCTGTCTTGTGCAAAGTATTTCTTATTTTGCCAAGCAAAACATCGGTATCACAAGGACGAGTGATATAATCTTCAACACCTAATTTAAGAGAGGCAATTTCGTTTTTTATTCCTGTTTTCTGAGCGGTAAAAATAACTACGGGTATATGCGCGGTTTTATTATTATCCTTTAATACTTTTGCCACTTCCCAACCGTTCATACTGGGAAGCATTATATCCATTATCACTAAATCGGGCTGTAACTCTATCGCTTTTTCAATTGCTGTTTTGCCGTCTTTTGCTACAACAACTTTAAATTTTTCTAATGTCAAAAGATCTACAAGAAAATCTGCTGAAGATGAATCATTATCAACTACCAAAATCTTTTGTTTTTCTACAATTTCTCTTACCAGACATTTATCTATTTTATCTGTTAACTCATCAAAATTAAACGGTTTGATAACATAATCAAATGCACCTATTTTAATACTTTCCAAAGCAGTTTCTACAGTAGCATTCCCTGTCATCATAATCACGTCTGTATCATATTTAGTTTTTTTTATCTCTGCAAGTGTTTGTAATCCGCCAAGCCTTGGCATTTGTAAATCAAGAAGGATTAAATCGAATCTTTCATTATTTACTTTTGCAAGACACTCTTTCCCACTTTCTGCAGTTACAACATCAAAACCACGGTTCCCTAACTCAAAACGAAGCGATTCTCTTACTTCCTGCTCATCATCGACAACTAAAATTCTTCTCATAACAATGCAGCTATGGTTAAGTTTGTTTTATTTTTCTGTTTCTTCTTCAGTAATTCCTTTTTCAAGTTCTTTATTTTCCAATTCCATTTCACGGTATAGTCCATCTATTTTTTCTTCTTTCCACTTTGCTTCCTGTTCTTCAAGTTGTTGAATCTTTTTTTGATATTCTGTTTTCAACTGGGCTTCTTTTAATTCTTCCCATGTTTTATGTTTCTCTTTTTCTAAAACTAATTCTCTTTCATAGGCGAGCAATTTTTGTTCTATCCCGTCGTATTCTTTTTGCAGTGATTTCAGATTCTTCTGCATTTCAGCTTCACCTGAAGAAATCTGCTTAACACGCTCTTGCCAATATATTCTTTCTTCTGCCATTCTTTTTTTTAATTCCTCGCGTTCTCTTTCCAAAGCAACCTTAATTGCAACTAAGTCCTGTTGACCTGCAACATGCTTTGCTTTTAATTCTGCTTCATTAAGTATTATTTGCGACTTCATCAAATTTTTTTCTTCTTCCCCGTTTCTTCTGGTTTTTATTTCTTTATCAAGTGATGCTTCAACAGAACCAAGCCTTTTCTCTTTTTGCTCAACTTCCGAATTCAGACGTTTTATCTCCCCTTCACTATTTTTCAGTTTTTCTTCCCAGAGAAGTTTTTCATTTTGTGATTTTATTCGGAAATCCTCAAGCTGTTGTTTAACCACTTTGAGCTCTTCTTCTTTTTTATATTGCTCTGCTTTAATGCGAGCTTCTCTTTTTATCATCCCTGCTTTTATTATCGGGCTTTTTTCATCTTCCATTATGTTATTCAATAATTCTATTTCCTTTTCTAAATGTTCCTTTGCAGCAACTAATTTTAGTTCTTTTTCTTTTGCTTCACCTAATCTCTGCGCCATCTGAAACTCTAAATCTGAAATATCTCTTTTCTTCTTCTCTATCTCTTCTTCTCTCTGGGATATATAACTTTTCAAACCTCTAATTTCATTTTCTTTTACCCTGACCGATTCTAACCAATGCTCCCTTTCTTTTTCTAACGTTTCCTTCGCCAGGATAAGTTCCCCTTCTCTCCTCTTTGTCTCCATTTGCCATTGTTTGACATGCGATTTAAGATCTTCTATTTCTCCATTTTGTGCTTTTATTTTTTCTGTTAAATTAAAACTCTCCATTTCATGCCATTTCTTCAAATCTTTAGTTTTTTCATCTAACTTTTCTTTTAATAATTCAGTAAATTTCTTTTCTTTTTCCTCAATTTCCACCTGCTTTATTTCTAATTTATTTTTTAAATGTTTTAAAGCAGTTTCCAAACGTGCCTTAGTCGCCTGCAAATCCCTAAATTCTTTTGGTCTTTGTTCATCTTCACGTTCAACAAGTTTTTTCTTTACATTCTGCAATTCCTGCTTAAGGGTATTTTTGATTTCTTCTAAAGAATCCCTGAGATTAATAATTTCTTCTTCTTTGCTTTTAATAATTGATTCATTCACATTGTCATCAAGGATACGAAAACCTTTTGCCTGCGCTTGATTTAATGCATTATTAAAAATCTCATCTGCCCATTTATTATGATCAGATTGATTAGCCATAATATCACCTCAAAGACAGGTAAAGAAAAAATGTAGGTAGAGGTAGAGAATTTTTGTCTTTCTTTATCTGGCTCACCCCTTTACCTGCCTTTAATTATTCGGCACAACACCTAAGAATTTTTCTATTTCTTGTTTAAGCGCCTCAACTGCTAATTCTTTGTCTTTAATTTCTTCCATATTTGCCGCTTCCATTGTAGCAAGATCTCTTTTCAAAGTATTGATTTCATCTTGTTTTATTAATATCTGCTCCCTGACTTTTATCTCCTGGGAACTTGATATTTCATCAAGCTCGGTTAAATGAATTTCCAGTTTTTCCCTGTTTTTTCTAAATGAAAGAACTTCCTCTTCCTTTTTATGATATTCAGATTGCCACTCTTTAAGCCGTTGTTCAAGTTCATTTTTTATAGCTATGAAATCCTGCTCTTTCATTTTTAACAATTCTTCCCAGTGTATCTGTTCTTCACCCAAACGACTCAGCAACACCTTCGATTGGTCTACTAGGTTTTTTTCTTTTGCATCTACTAATTCCCATTCTTCTTCATGTTCATGGTTTCTTTTGCCGGCATCTACTCCCACCTGTTCTATTTCTCTTTGTATGTTCTTTATTTCTTCCTCTCGTGATTTTTCTTCTTCTTTCATGGTCCTTTCTTCTTCGCTTACTTTTCTAATTAACACACTAATATCCGCGTTGAAATTTTTTATTTCATCTTTAGTGACATCGAGAATTTTTTGTTTCCGTTGAATGTCAGCATTTAAATCGACTTCCATCTGCACATATTTTGTTTTAATCTCGGATATTTGTTTGTCTTTTTCTTCTAATTGCTTTTGCAGTTTTTGCTCGTTTTTCTCCAAAATTGACTGCCAAGCTGCCTTGTTAGCCGATATGGTTTTCCTGAATTCCGCCATTTTTTCATCAAATTTCAAATCTGCCATGTTTCCCCCTATAAGATACGCGAATGATCGCGAATGTAACGCGAATTATTCGCGAATATCTGCGTTTGATTAGCGTTTATTCGCGTTTTCTTTATTTTCCTAACAATTTACTCCAAAATGATCTTTTTATTGGCGTTTCTTCTGTCTTAACTTCACTATTTTCATCAACCAATTTGGTTTTTTCAGGAACCGATACCACCGATGCAATAAATTTGGGCTCTTCCAGTACAGGTATTTCTTTTTGTACTGCTTGTTCCTCTACTTTTTTCTCTACTTTTTCTTTTACTTTATCTTCTTTTATTTCTGTTGATTTACTTTCGAACTTTACCCCGACCCCGCCTGCTAATTCTTCAATAAACCTATCCATTTCTTTCTGAAGCGCCTCAAGATCTTTTTCTCTCGTCAAAATTTCTTTTTGATGTATTTTTACTTTTGATTCAAATTCGCGTTTTAGTTTATTAATTTCATTCTCCATCGACGTCAATTGGTCCCGCCATTTTGCCTCTCTTTCCCTAAATTGCCTTTCTTTCTCCTTCACCTTGTTTTCAACATCCTGATGAATACCTTTCATTGTTTGCACTTCTTTTTCTTCTTCTTTATATTCACTTTGCGACATCTTAACTTTATTGACAAGTTCATCCCTAAGTGATACGAAATCGTCACCCTTCATCCTTACGACTTCCTGCCATCGTTTTTTGTCATCAGCCAATCTATTGGTTAATTCTGTAACCTGTGATTCTAATTCCTGAATGTGAAGTTTACTTATTTCACATTTCATTTCATTTTCACGAAACTTTTTATTTACTTCTTCTTGTCTTCGTACTACCTCACCTCTCATAGTAATCACGGTCGATTCGTGCAGTTTTTCCTTTTGTTTTTTTCTTTCATTTTGTATAAACATCAAATCTTCTTTTAATTTATTTTTCTTGGTTATAAGATTATTTTTCTCAAAATCCATAGCAGAAATATCCCCATCTATCTTATGAACTTGCGTCAATAATTCAGTCTCTTTCGATGTCGATTTAGAATTAAGCACAATCATTTCATCGCTTTTTTCTTTCAGTTTTTTCTGCCATTCCTGCTGTTTTGTAGCAACAATCTGCTTCCATTCTGATCTGTTTTTCTCAATAGTTTTTTTCAACTCTCCCAGATTCCCGCCAGTTTTTAATTCAGTCATTTAAAACCTCCTGTGAATAACGACAACGCTCCACTAATCAATTTTCATTTGATTTTACACACATTATTGATTATATGAATATTTTACAATTCTGTCAAGTAAAAAAGGGGTTGTTTTAAGTTCAAGGTGTTAGTGCAATACTTTATTGGAAACCTGCTATAAATCGGTAAGTTCGAGCCATTAGATGTTTTTAGATTTTTGGACAATTTCTTTATTTTTCTCTATTAGTTTTATAAGCCCGTCTAATTTGAGGTCAGTGCCTTCGCATCCATCTTTGGAAAGAGGATAAAAATATACAGGAATTTTATGTTTTTCGCATTCCTTGATACCTTGAGTGCCTTCAAAATAGCAAGCAACACCTAAAATACCTTTGGGATTCAGCTCTTTAACCATTTTCCTGATAGTGCTGCCGCCTTTTAAAATTCTTACCCCCAAATAACCGGTATCTTTTGCTGCTTTTACAATTTTGGCTATCTTACAGCCGCCGCATTCAGCACATAAATAGTAACTTCCAAATTCTTTAGCTTTGCATTTCTTAATATTTCTTAAACATTGCGGTACAAAGATGATTTTTTTATCCACACTATTTCCAAAAAATATTTTAAAGTATTTTTTGTTCTTTTCAATCGTAAATTTTTTATAGTTCATAAAAGTATTAAAAATGCAACAAGTATTATTACTACAGAACACAAAACAGGTAGCCAGACGGGACCAATCCATGCTGTTGGAATCAAAAAGAAAATATCAGTTGTATTAAATGATTCCGGCCAGTTCAATATTATCTTTAAAAAAACATAATAGAAAATATCCCAAATACCAAATGCTAAAAGAAAATATGCAAAACAGGTTATAAGCGAATTACCGAGCAGTATTGCAAAAACAAGAAGCATTACTATCGTAGAGAATTCCCTGCCAATTTCTGTCCATATTAATTTTTTAGCGAATGGTTTTAGTTCCTCAACCTGTCCGAATTTTATAAACGGGAATTTAACCTTTACCAGTATTTTGAAACCGTTAGGATAGTAAAGTTCCCTTAAATAAACAACAACGGCCGATTCCAGATAACCCATCGCGACCGCGAAAATCACAGTTAAAAGTATTTTCATTTCTATATTTTTGTTAAAATCAGTTTTTGAACGATTTAGATGTTTTTAGCTTAAAAAATCGTTAAGAAATTGCTATGTCTGACGAGCAAAGCGAGGAGTTTAGCAATTTTAGATTTTTTAAGCGTTAAAAAACATCGTTAAGTGAAAAAACTTGATTTTATAAAAACTTCTTTAGTGCGGATACCTGTTCGGCATTCCCCATAACTATAAGCTTATCACCTTGCTGAACAACAGTATTTTGTGCCGGATTAAATACATATCCGGACTTTGATACAATAGCAAGAAGTAATACTCCTGTCTTTTGTGTTTGTATTTCAGATAATACTTTTACAGCAGTATTTTTTACTTCAATTTCTTCAACCCGCAAATCTCCTTTGCCTTCTTTTAACATTATGTCAAGAAATGACACTGCTGTCGGTCTAACCATCTCCGATGCCATACGCAGCCCGCCAATAAGGCTTGGCTGGACTACGGATGTCGCCCCGGCTGTTATTAGTTTCTTTGCCGATGTATCCTTTACTGATTTTGCGATTATTTTTATATTCGGGTTTATTTCACGTGCGGTTATGATTAAAAAAATGTTTTCTTCATCGGTAGAAAGCGAGGCAAAAAGACCTGCCGCATTTTCAATTCCCCCTTCTTTAAGAACATTTTCATCACTTGCATCACCGTTTAGACATAGATAATCGCTAAATTTATTCAACAATTCTTTATTATTATCAATTATCACAAAATCTCTTTTTGTTTTGGCTAATTCAGATATTATGTGACTCCCAACCTTTCCTGCACCGCAAATAATATAGTGGTTTTTTAGATGAGATATCTGTTTTAACATTTTTTTCCTCCTGAAAATCTGACTTTATTCGCCTTCTATAAAAAATGATGTAATTGATGAAACAGTATAAAGCAAGATACTTATCCCTGTCAAAATAAGAAAAATAGTAAAAATACGCCCCGGAAAAGAAAGCGGATGCGTTTCACTATAACCGACAGTGGCAAGAGTGATAACGGTCATGTAGAGTGCATCGAAAAACTGCCACTTTTCAATAACCACATAACCGAGTGTCCCAAATAATAAAACAATTATAAGGATTAGTATTGTGCGGATAAGATTCTTGTACATTGTTAGACCTGGGGATTTGGTTTTTCTGCCTCTTTAAGTTCAGGCAGGTCAGGTTGGAAATCGTATTTTAGAAATTCTTCAACTATTTTTGAATCAAACTGAGTACCGCTATTTCTTTTAAGTTCTATAAATGATTCTTCCAATGTCATTGGTTTTTTATAGGGACGTTCTGACATCATAGCATCAAAGGAATCAACAACAGCAAGTATCCTTGCGCCTAAAGGAATTAAATCTCCTTTAATCTTATCGGGATAACCATTACCATCATACCGTTCATGATGATGCTTTACATACTCTGCGGCACCTTTAAGAAATCTTACTCTACTGATAATATTTGCACCAATTGTAGAATGTTTTTTAATTATTTCATATTCTTCAGGGGTTAGTTTCCCTGGTTTCAAAAAAACAGATTTGTCAATACCTATTTTACCGATATCGTGAAGGATTGCAGCCATTTCCAAATCTTTCAACTCCTGTTTTGACATCCCTAAATTCTTCCCGATATGAGTTACATACTTGACCATTCTTTCAGAGTGACCTCTTGTAGAATGGTCTTTTGCTTCAATCGCTTCTGCCATTGCGGAAAGTACTTCCAAATAAATTTCTTCATTTTGCCTGTAAAGCGGCCAGTTCTTGCTATGGAAAATCTTCTTAAAAAATTTAATCATAGTTTTATTATATCAATTAAAACCAAAAAAATCAATATTCTGTAGTTATATGAATTTATTTTCCAAATATTCACCTTAAATCACATTATTCCTGCATCTCTGGTTCTGTGTGAACATGTACATCACATCTTTCTATAGTATCACGAAGTTTTTTTTCAACACGGTGTGATATCTCGTGTGATTGTTTTATAGTTAATTTTGATTTGACATGAATATTCAATTCAATGAAAGTATCTGCCCCTGCTGTTCTTACTTTTATATCATGATAATTTGTTATTTCCGGAATTCCTTTGAGTGCAGCATCAATTTTTGTTAAAATTGTCGTAGGGGTCCTGTCTAATAGCGCATCCATCGCTCTTTTTCCAAGACGAAAAGAAACAAATATAACAATGAAAGCAACAAATAGTGCAGCTATTGAATCTGCTAAATAATAACCAAAATTTGCAAATATCAACCCGATTAATACAACTGTCGAACTCCATATATCAGTTGAAAAATGCAAAGCATCTGCTTCCAGTGCCTGACTATTGTATGTTTTTGCAGCTTTAGACAATGCTCTTGACCTTGAATAATCAATTATTATAGATGTTAAAACAACTATATAACTCCAAATATTTACTTCAATTCTTACTTTTCCTGTTATTAAACGATGCACTGCTTCATGAACAATCCAGACACAAGTTATTAATAATAATATTGTTTCAATGAACGCAGAAAAATTTTCAATTTTACCATGTCCAAAATTATGATCACTGTCGGCTGGCTTATCCGATATACGGACTGAAAAAAAAGTGATAATTGCTGCTGCTAAATCCAAACCGGAATGCAACGCTTCTGAAAGTATTCCCAAACTATGAGTCAATAAACCGATAAAAAGTTTGAAGCAGGTAATAAAAATAGCTGCAAATACCGATATTAGAGCAACTTTCTTTTTTTCATGACTTGCTATTTGTCTTTCGTCTATCATAACTGTGTTTATTATAGCAAATTGAAGTAATTTTTGTCAAGAAAAGTTCTGCTCACTTTTCCAGAACAATTTTTATGATTTCTGAGCGCGAGAAAAGCCGCATGGGGGGTCCCCATATTCCAGTACCGGAGGTTGTGTATAAATACGAGGTATTTTTTTGATATAATCCATACGGATATTTAAAATAAAACTCAACTATCAAATCCATTGGCGGGATTTGACCTGCATGGGTATGACCGGAAAGCTGTAAATCAACTCCTGACTTAACTGCTTCATCAAAAACATCAGGTTGGTGTGAGAGAAGAACCACCAATTTTTTAAAATCACAGTTTTTTAACGCTCCCTTTAAATCAGAACCTGTTTCTGAAAACCTTTTACCGGTATTATCATCAATTCCTATAAGTTCAACATAGTTTGCTATTGTCCTTTTTTCATTCCTTAAGACAGCTATATTTGAATTTTTCGCTATTTCCAAGAACTTATCAATCCCAGCATAAAATTCATGGTTACCTGTAACTGCGAAAACGCCATACTTTGATTTCAACCGTTTTAATATCTCATAAAAATTCTTCAAACCTTCTACATCGGCATCTATTAAATCGCCTGTTATAACAATTAAATCAGGATTTTGACTATTTGTTTTATCTACAATTTTATTTAGCCATTCTTCTGATTTTAGAAAATTTAAATGGACATCGGAAAGTTGAATAATTGAAAATTTTGGAAGATTTGAAGGTAATTTACCGGTTTTTATTTTTATTTCTTTAAGAAACGGTTCTCGTGCAACATTGTAAATTGAATATAGCGATATCACAGCTATCACTATAAGTGAGAAAATTACGGAATAATATCTAAATGGCTGGGAGTGGAAAAATATTCTCAAAATATCTGCAACTAGAAAAACTGTTACTGCAATTGAAATAGCACCAATCCAGACACTACTATACTGAGCTGCTATTTTAATCCATGGCGAAATTACTACTTTTCTGCTAATAAATTCAATAATTACAAACGATAAAGCAGAAATCAGAAAAAATATTTTAATATAATTCTTAACCGGTCCTGAAACCATCAATCCATAAATAATTCTATTGTACGTATAATAGTGAATTCCGAAATATATTAAAGAAAATATTGAGATAAATAATGCAAAATATATTTTATTCATATTAATTGATAAATTTATTTTTCAAGATTATAGTAATAATCATACATGTAAAACCACCTGCGACTACAGTTATCGGTGCTGTTATCTTATGTGCCAGAAATCCTGCAACTATACTCCCAATAGGAGCTAAGCCCATAAAAGACATTACAAAAAATCCCATTATTCTTCCTCGCATTTCGTTTGGAATTGTCAATTGTATAAGGGTGTTACTCAAAGCCATTTGTAAAACTAAAAAATAACCGATTACAGCAAGAAACGGAATAGCAAGAAAAACATTTTTTGAAACTGCAAATGCAGCTATAAATAACCCTAAAAAAAATGATGACTTAACTATTGCTTTTTCTATACCGATAACATCTTTTTTATTTGCAATTTTCATTGTTCCAAAAAGCGCACCTATTCCCACTGCTGACATAAATATTCCGAGACCCTTTGCATCTAATTTATAAATATCTTTAACGAATACCGGCATTAAAGTCATAGGAAATGCGCTTACCACACCCGTAACCGATATCAGTAAAAGCACATTTGAAATAATTTTAGAATTGCGGATATATTTGACTCCCAAAGATAGTCTTTGCAAAATCGGTAAATCATCTTTAGTAGAATGACTCGTTAATTGTGTAATTAATAGTAATGCAATAATCACTGCAATAAAACTTAAACCATTAAGTAGAAAACATAAGCCTTCGCCAAAAGAAGCAATCAATAGCCCGGCAATTGCAGGACCTATTAAACGTGCTGAATTGAAAATCAAAGAATTCAATGCAATTGCATTCATTAAATCATCCTTACCAACCATTTCAAATAAGAATGCCTGACGGGTAGGCATATCAAAAGCAGTTACTATGCCGAGTAATATTGCTAATACTATTATGTGCCAAATTTGTAATTTTCCGGAAATTGCGAGAACACCGAGAACAACTGCCTGTACCATTTCGAAAGTTTGAGTTATAATTAATAGTTTCTTTTTGTTATAGCGGTCAGCGACAACACCTGCAAGGGGTGCAAGCAAGAAAACAGGAATCTGGCTTAGAAATCCAATCAAACCTAATAATATAGTAGATGAGGTAAGCCGGTATACCATCCAGGGCATAGCAGTTATTTGTAACCATGTTCCTGCTACGGATATACCTTGTCCGACAAAAAACAACCTGAAATTTCTATGCCGAAGCGATTTAAATATGCTTTTATCCATAATGTGGAATATTTATAATACTCTACAAACCCTATAACCCTATAACCCTACGAACTCTATAACCCTCTTTTATTATTTCCCAACTGCTCTTTCCAAACTCGCTATAGCGACATTATAATCATATAACGCCTGTATGTAATTTGTCTCTGCTTGTGTCAATGCTAACTGTGCATCTCTCACTTCAATATCAGTCATAAGACCAAGTTGAAATCTTTTCTGCGCTGTAACCAGATTTTCCTTTGCGGCATCAACGTTTTCATTGTTTGCTTCAATCGAATCTTTAGCCTGTTTGTAATTCAGGTATGCTGCACGGGCTTCATATTTTATTCCTTCTTCAAGCGCTTCCCGTGTTAATTTAATTTGCTCTAAACTTGTTATTACTTGTTTGGTTTTATAATAATTAGAAAAACCATCGAATAGCGGCAAATTTAAAACAGCAAGTGCTGTCCACGAATTATACCAGTTTTTCATTTCCCAACCAGTATTCTGCCATTCTGTATATGCTGTAATAATGATATTCGGTTTGTTGCCGGCAGCAGTAAGTCTAACCAATGATTCTGAAATATCTTCCTGAAGTTTAACCTGCTTCATTTCAGGACGGTTATTCATTGCTTCGTTTAACAAACTGTCAAGATTTAAATCCAACTGCACATACTCTAACCCACCCGTAAATTCAACATTTATTTCTTTAATATTTAAAATGTTTATAAGAGATTGCCTTGCCAGGTCAAAACCATTTTCAACCCGGATTAAATTTGTTTTTTCATTAGCAAGTGAAACTTTTGCACGGGAAACATCGTAGGAAGAAGAACGTCCTTCATTATAAAATTTTTCTACAACTTTTAGATGCGCTTCGGTTACATCAAATGCTTCTTTAGAAATGGCTACTAACTGTTTTGATAATATGTATTTATAAAACCCCTCTTTAACTTTATAAATAATCTCCTGCCTGGTTCTACGATATTCTTCATCAGTATATTTGTAATTCAGTGATGCCTGTCTATTTGACTGGTAGATTTTACCCCACATAAATACAGGTTGAGATAATGTCAATTTATTATCATACACTTCGTTCGCAAAAGCAAACCTAAAAGTTGGAGAAACGGAAGTAATAGCCGAAAGTGCCGATGTGTTAACTTCTTTCCTGTCGAGATAGCTTACAGTCCCTGAAATATTAGGAAGATATCCTGCAAATGCTTCCCCTTTTTTTGCTTTTGCAGATTCAAGTTTCTGTTCAGCTATTTTTATTTGCGGATTTTCTTTTAAAGCAATCTCTAAACATCTGTTTAAATCAAACGATTGGCTGTAAAGACAGCTAATCGTAGATAGTTCATAGTTCATAGTTAAACCTAATAAAAATACTATCAATCGCTTATTCCGGATTTCAAATTTTAAACTATTAACTGATTTTTTCATTTCTCGGTTACCTTTTTAAACATCCAATATTTCATTTTATATACTGTAAAATTTGTTTCTTTACATACTGCATCCCCATCTTTCAACTCACTATATCATGCTGTTACAGATTTCTATCGGGACACACCAGCGGTTAAAAGGAGACTCCGAGCGTTACTCGGATGTCATACTTGACTTTAGAAAATGTATATTCTCTGTTTGCTTTTCCAAGTGTAGAATTGACTAAAAGCCCCGCGGAAAAGTCATTAATATTCTTGTAGGTGACTCCTGTTGAAAGAATTCCCGAACTATCACAGAAATTGCTGATATAATTCATATTCAATGTCATATCGGTTATAACGAACCTGCTGACACTAGTAAAAAGAGCGCCATAATAACGGGATAAATTATTCGGGTCATAAAGGCCGTTCAGTAATAAAAAATCTTTTTTTGTTCCTGAAAAGACAGATGAATCAAATTGGTATATATTGCGGTCATTGAAAAGGTTCTCTTTATACCCAGACTGGTTATAGAAAAATTCGGTTGAAACCGTAAGCCTGTCATTGAAGTTTCCTAGTCGAAATCCTTTTGATAAATTAATGCTTGCTTTGGTTGTGAAGTCTCCGTTGTTCCTGTAAATGCTGAGTATTCCGTTGTCCTCCCTGATTCTTTTTATATTGTCGCCTTTAGAGACGGCCAATTCGCCAAGTATATCAACATCTCCTATACGGCTTGAAAAATCATACCCATAAACTGAGTTATATGTTTTCTTCGCCCAACCGGAAAACGCCATTTCGGTTTTGCCTGCAAGGAACTCGTATTTTAGCGCACCGCTTAAATTGTCCGGTGATAATGCATTCCCTGTATCAAGAAATCCGTAGATGTTATATTTCGTTCCGAACGGCACATGGACTTTCAGTCCGTAAGCACCCTCCCGATACCCGATTTTAGTGATGAAAGTTTTCTTTTCAATATTTATAAGATCGGTCGGGTTCCATAGATAACAGCGTCCCCACTGGAGAACCTGTTTCCCTGTTCTTAGGTACACCCTGCGATTAAGGTTAAAATCGAAGAACATTTCACGAAGGCCAAATGTGGTGTCTCTTGTCTGCGGATGATAGTTTGTTTCAAGATTGGCAAACGCTTTTATGTCATTTTTCATCCGGACATCGAGAAATATATTACTAAGGATGTATGAATCCAGGTAATCTTTCGTTGAGGTACTGATTCCGATATCCTCTTCTACACTCGTGACTGAACCGGAAAACCCTATCGTTTTTTTTCCTTCAGATGCCGGGACAGTGTTAGCAGCCTGCATAACAACTTCGGAACTAGAGAACATTTCGTTTTCATTGATAGTTTCCGCAGCCATTGAAAGAGAACGGAAAACTGAAATAAAGAGAACAGGTAAAATAATTCGGTTAAATGTTTCTTTTAACTTTTTCATAACCGCTTCCTGACTTCTGCCTCCATCACTTGCTTAAATTTTCCAAATAAGCCTTTGTAAATATTTTGTCGTCTATTTTTTGAGTTGAAATGTCAGATATTTCCACTATTGTCTTGTTGCCTTTTTCAAATTCATCAATATAAATATGTTTAACCGGTACAAATCTTCCATCAATAACTGTAAATTTCAAGTAATAAGCCGTTTGCATTAATGTGCCTGAAAGTGAATAAGATTCTTCTTTAAGCACAAGATTGTTATCTTGACGCGTCCAGTAGATTTTTTTAGGATAATCCACATCGTTAACTTTTGCCTTCACCTCAAATTTATTTATGGGAATTTGACCAAGCATCTCCTTGGAAATTTTTTCATTACCATTTGCATCAATCACTGGTGCATAAAGTTCAGTTAGTTTGCGGGTCTCAAAATTTCCGCTGTGTGCATCCGTTCCTCCGATGCTCTCGTCGCGGTTGATATGCTGGAATGTCCTTGTGTTTATGCGGTACATCCAGAAATTATCTCCGACACGCAGGTAACCGTTGCCTTTCTCATTTTCAGGCGATTTCATAACTATCAGGAACGCATCATCCGAATCCCTGCGGTAATATATCATCTCAATTATTTTAGTGCCTTCCTCTGCTTTTTGCTGTGTCATTACAACGTTTGCGCTTGCATCTGTTTTGATTTTATAATTACTATCGATGCTTATAAGTATTGGCATGATACGACTTTCCGCAGAAACCATTGTAGAAAGCATGAGAACTAAAAATGTGATAATAATATTACGTTTCATTTTTTACTCCAACTTGTTACGATTTTCATCTGTGTAATCTTGACTTTAATCTGTGTAATCCGTCGTTATTCAAAATGCCGTAAAGCCTTTGCCGGCGAAAGATTTGCAGCACGTCTTGCAGGAAAATAAGCCGTCACAACTGCAATTGCAACTATCAGCAATACGTTGCCTGCTATACCTGCGACTGTCGGTAGAAAATAAAGGTGGCCGTTTACGAGCAGCATACCTAACGGGTTATCCTGCATATTTATTGTAATACGGGTGAGGAACCAGATTCCACCGAACCCGATCAAAGTTCCGGTAATAGAAGCGAACAGCGTCAGAAAAAAAGTTTCAAGTATAAATGTGTTTCTGACATCATTTCTCTGCATACCGATAGCACGTATGGTGCCTATCTCGCGAGTGCGCTCGCGAATAGTCATTCTCAAAGTATTTACAACCCCAAGAACTATAATGAAAAACAGCACCATAACTGCTGAAAGTGTTATCAGTTTAAGCACGCCCTCAAGTTTTAATATATCGCTTGCAGTCTCATACATTGTTGCTACATCTACAACCGTTCCTTTCCATTTCTTTCTTCCTAATTCCCTATATTTTTCAATTGCCTCGTCAGTATTTGATGTCCTTTTCAGAAGTATCCATTCAGGTGCGAGTAATTGATAACAGGGATTGTTTTCTTCCGGAACTATTGCCGAAGAATATAGGGTGTAATCCTTCGGTAAGTTTTCGTAATAGGTATCATAAAATTTTTCATCATTCATGAGAATAATGTTTCCGTCCAAACCTTCTATAGATTCGCAAACAGCGCTTATATCATAATTCAATTCGGCATTTGTGCTCTCAAATTTCCTTTCATAACTAACATTAATGATATCTCCCGCAGAAACACCCAGTGCCGATGCAACCGACCGGGCAACAATAACACCGTCCTTTTTCATAGCGGCTTCAATAGTTCCGCCGGTCAGCTTAAGCATTCCGGAAAGTTTCTTCTTTGTTTCATCGTCACTTTTGTAGCCCAAAATAGTAACATATTGTTTTTTATTTTTGTTTTTTACCGAAGCATAAATAACGGCAAGACCAGGTTTCAGCCGTGCGTGAATTCTGTCTGCAAGTGCACTCGCGTTCTTTTGCGGGTCTTTCAATATAATGCTTATGCTTCCTGTCTCATAGGGACGATAAGCCAGCAATTCTTTTGCTTTATCAAGTTCAAGAAAAATAACCGGCTGCATGAAAATGTTGTCGTTTTTCATAATTCCTACAATTGTAAGCCGGGCTGCCTGGTCCTGACTAAACATATTCCGGAAACGTACGCGGATAATATCGTTTCTCTTTACATTTAGATATCGCGCTTTTTCCTCCGAAACTATCACAGGATTTTCTATAGCTGAATTTTCCAAATCCTTCCATGTCCCATCTATCAGCCTGAATGATTCTTCAACTTCTTTTCTGGTTTTTTCGCTTATGCTTTGAGTAGTGTTCACACCAACCAGTATTACGTTGTCCGACTTTCCATTCCCGATGGCACGCATGAACATCCCGACGCCAGCATCCGCTTCAACAACACCCGGCTCGCTTTTAATTATTGCCATAATGCGGTCTTTATCACGGAACAATTCTCTGGATACTCTGCCTCTTTCATTGAAGCGAACCGTCACTTGTCCTGTCACCCAGCGCATTATTTTATTGAACATTATATCTGAAATGCCATGAGAAAACGAGTTAGCAATGACTAGAATCGTCACACCCATCGCCATAGCAATACCCAAAAATATATTTCTCCGTTTTTGACGGAAAAGGTTACGCAGACTTAACATTATTATAAGTTTCATTTTTTAATTCCCTTTAAATAGTAACGCCCCTTGTCTTATCAGTCCCTAGAAATCGCATCTAACGGCGTAATGCCTCTGGCAACACCTACCGGATATAGCGCCGCAATAATAGTAACAAATATTAACTGCAGTACCGTCAGGCTGATATCCGGCACCATCAGCACCGGATGAAAAATATCGCCGCCATAAAGCAGCTGAACCATATCATTAGAAGTAGTTATTTTAAACAGCGGTATCAGTTTGACTATTATTATGCCTGTGATGATACCGGCACCGCCGAAAACTGCAGATAGTATTCCAGTTTCCCCAATGAACATTCCCCCAATAAATGACTTTCTTGCACCGACCGCACGCATCATTCCTATTTCAGAAGTTCTTTCCAGCGCCGCCATAGTAAGCGTATTAATGATAATTATAACCGCTACACAAAAAAGTATTGTTACGAAAACAAACAATGCCCCTTTAATAATTATCGCCATGCTGCCAATAGGACCCGATGCCTTATTCCATGTAATCGCTCTTACTCCGGTTTTTGATTCCGAAAGTACGCGATTCAGTTTTGCGATAGCTACCTGGTATGAGACTCCATCTTTAAGTTTGACGAAAACAATATTGTAAATCCCGCTTTCTATATTTGTTTGTTCTTTTTGCGCTGATGTACCGGATTTTTTAAGTTTCGGTGCTTTATTCTGGGTATTTGATATAACAAGAGATTCTGACCCGAACATAGAGTCAAGGTCGGAACTTCCCATGGTTAACAATTTCTTCTCTTCCTTTGGGACATCAACAGCAGTATCTGCTGTGGAAAAATAACCAAGACATTCACGATATGATTCAATATCCGTAATACAGAAATGACCAAACATAGTTTTAAGCGCATTATATTTCACTATACCTTTAACTACAAATCTGACATCAGTAGCAGAGTTCACACCGTTTGCCATTCCCATAAGAACAATACTTGAAGAAATAGTGATATTTTGAATATTTTCAAGGGCTTCCTTTGTCATATTCTGTTTTATAAGCTTGCCGTTTTCCGGAATAATCCATGTATTAAAAGCGGTATATATATGTTCGTTACGGACATGGGTTGGTATCAAAATTCCTCTTTCTCCCGGCTTAAGCAACCGACCTTCTATGACCTTAAAACTATTAGGAAACATTTTTTGATATTGTACAATATTGACACCTAAAAGATAAGCGGGGCTTGGTGTGTTTTCATCCTCTTGCAATATCATAGCAAGATTTTTCCCAACAGGTAGGTATCGGTCTACATAATTCTGAGTTTTAAGGATTGCATCTATCTGCTTATATGTGCTTATAGGCTCTACTGATGCTCCCATGAAATCAAAAAATACGTTATCGGTCTTTTGTTTATCGGATATCAACACTATGTCACCCATGAATGCGTTCACTATGTTTTTCTTGATACCGTCATTCATGCCTGTTATTATACCATTACCCAACGTCATAAGCAGCGCCCCGAGGAATAAAATGATACCGATAACAAAGCTTTTTCCTTTGTGACGAAATATGTTGCGCCAGGCAATTTTAAGCATTAATCGCATAAAGTCAGTTCATAGTTTATAGTCATCGTTCATATTGATTTTGTTAAATTATAAACTCAGAACTATTAACTAACTATTTATTTCAATGAGTCCGTCTTTAATTTTTGTTATATTATTTGCATATTTTAAGACATTGGCGTCATGGGTTGAAAAAATAAATGTCGTTTTCTCTATCCGGTTCATTTCCCTCATTAATTCCAGAATCTGGTCACCTGTTACCGAATCGAGGTTTGCTGTCGGTTCATCAGCAAGTACTATGTCGGGATTAGTAACAAGCGCCCGCGCTATTGCTACGCGCTGCCTCTGTCCGCCGGAAAGCTCTGCCGGACGGTGTTTCATAAATTCTTTCAGTCCCACTTCATCAATTAGTTTTTCAGCCCGTTTCCGTATTTCTGCAGCCGGCTGTTTCTTCATCAAAAGAAGGGGGAACTCCACATTTTCAATGACGTCAAGAACAGGTATAAGATTGAATGTTTGAAATATAAATCCAATCTTATTAAGTCTTATATCGGTAATTTCTTTGTCATTCAGTAAAGTTATCTCTCTGCCGCTGACTTTCACGCTTCCGGTTGTTGCAAAGTCTATACATCCGATGACATTCAAAAGCGTGGTCTTTCCGCTGCCTGACGGTCCGATTATACTCATAAAATCGCCCTCGTTGACATTGAGGTCGACTCCGCGAAGTGCATGTACAGTGGTAGTACCGAGAGGATACTCTTTTTGTAAACCTTTAATTTCGATAATGCTCATTTTAAATCTCCTGAAATAATCGGTATATTTTTTATATTCATTTTTCTATTCCCTTTGAAAAAACGTCCCATATAAACTGTGGAGTGATATTAATTTCTATCATCTTATTATGCATTCCTATTTTCTGGTGTATATTGACAGACATAAGTGAAAGATATAACGCCGCAAGCGATGAAGACGGAAAACTTTTAAATTCACCATCTTTTTTACCTTTTTCAATAATTTGGGAGACTATATCCATAAGTACATTAATCTTTTTATTAAGCGCATTATGAAATTTTTCTTTATGTGATTTTAAATTCTGTCTGACAGCCATAAAAATATTTCGGTATTTTCCCATAAAATCTAATTGTTTTTCCAAAAACAGTAATAGTTTCTTACTTGCCGATAGATTACTTTTGTAGATATCATCCGCCATTTCGTTTAATTTATCCGTTAACATAAAAAGTATTGAAAAATAAAGTTCTTCTTTACTTTTGAAATACAGATATACTGTCCCTTTTGCAACACCTGCATTCTTTGCAATTTCGTCAATAGGACATTTATGATATTCCTTATTGTTTAGAATTTTAATTGCAGCATTTAAAATTTTTTGTCTTTTTACTTCGGGATCCCAGCTTTTTGGTTTTGGCATATTGTTTTATCCAACTATTGCATCATTAGATAGTGTAACTTATCCAGTATTATATTTAACAGGTTAGAGTTTAATCTTCTTCTTTATCAATTTCTCTTAGTTCGGGTCTTCCTACTAATTTTCTGGTCCACCTGCGAAGAGTATCCATATAACCAAAAACGGCAGGAATAACCACCAGCGTAAGTACTGTTGAACTTACTAGTCCGCCAATGATGGCAATACCCATACCCCTTCGGGATTTACCGACTTCACTTAGTCCGAGGGCTAACGGCATCATACCTGCTATAAGTGCAAAGGTAGTCATAAGTATAGGTCGTAATCTTGTAAGTCCCGCCTTTACAATAGCTTCGTTACAATCAATTCCTTTTCGTATGAGTCGCTGGGTATAGTCAACCAACAGTATCGAGTTTTTAGTAACAAGCCCTAATAGCATTATAAAACCAATCATTGTGAACATATTTAATGTCTGGTGTGCAACAAAAGTAGCTATCAATCCGCCAACAATTGCCAATGGTAGTGCAAGCATTATTGTAAACGGTATTATCAACGATTCGTATAAACTTGCGAGGGCAAGATATATAAATATTATTGACAAAGCTGCAGCTATCATCATGTTTTTAAATAAGTCCATCATATCTTCCGATGTTCCAATAAACTCATATGTTACACCTTCTGGCAATTTTTCTTTAGATAATATTTTTTTCGCCTGAGCTGTTATATCGCCAATGGCTCCATTCTTACCCATATTTCCAACTATCATAACATAACGGGATCTGTTTCTTCGGTAAATTTTGGAAGGACCTGTTGTTTTGACCGGGTCAGCAATGTTACTAAGTTTGACCAGCTGCATATTAACATTCGGTACATATAGTGAACTAAACAACTTGCTTAAATCACGCTGATCATTCTGCAATTTTATTCTGATATCATATTCTAATCCGTTTTCACGGTATTTTGCAGGAATAATACCTTCAACCATTCCTCGCAATTCCAATCCGGCGGTAATTGACTGAACTCCAAGCTTAATCATCTTAGAAGGATTCATCTTTATCTGATATTCCGGTTTACCCGGCTTGTAATTTGTATCAACATCCACAAGACCAGGTATTTTTTTGAGTTTATCGATTAAACCGTTTGATATCTTAGCCAGATCATCCAGATTGTCACCGACAAGCATAAAATTAAACGGCTGCTGATCGCCACCTCCCATAGACATATCGTTTACTTTTAAATGGAGAATTTTAGCATAAGGGCTTAAAATATTTCTGACATATTCTTTCATATCTGCCGTAGAACGTTTTCTCTGATTTGAAGGTACCATTTTTATATATAAGGAAGCTACATTGCTTTCGCCATTGGTATTTCCGATAGTTGCGGAAACATATTCTATATCTTTTTCTTTTCTTAAAATCACATCCACTTCATTTGTATATTTTTCCATCTGGCTAAGTGAACAACCTGGGTCGGCTTCCAAAGAAACAAAAAATTCACCAAATTCGTTACTCGGCATGAATGTTTTGGGTATATTTTTTATTAAACCTAAACTTGATAAAAATATAAATACCGCTAAAAAGATAATTGTCAATTTATGCTTGAGCGTGAATCTTATAGTATTTTCATAAACCTTGTCAAGCCAATCCTGCACAATTCCGAACCATCTTACAGGTGCATTGAGTATTGAAACTAAAACTGAATCTTTTTTCTTTTCCGGTTTAATATTGGAAATCATATATGCCGAAAGCATCGGTGCGGTGGTTAAAGCGTCAAATAGCGAAATTGTCATAGCAAAAACAACAGTTAATCCAAATTCCTTGAAGAACTGACCTACCATTCCCTGCAAAAATCCGACCGGCAAAAACACCGCTATTACAGTCAGAGTCGTCGCTATTACGGCAAGCATAACTTCATCTGTCCCTTTCTGGGCTGCTACCATTGGGGTTTCGCCGTTCTCAATATGTCTGAAAATGTTCTCGCGGACAACTATTGCATCATCTATCAGCAATCCCACAGTAAGCGAAAGTGCCATTAAGGAAAGCATGTTGATTGAAAATCCTGCCAGCCCCATAAAAATAAAAGCACCTACCAAACTGTTTGGAAGGGCTATAACCGTAATAAAGGTTGACCTTAAACTACCCAGAAAAAGAAATACTACAATAATTGCCAGCAGTATCCCTTCAAAAATAGTATTCCTGACGTCTTCAAGATTCATCCTGATAGGTCTTGCTCCATCTTGAATGATAGCAAGACTCGGTGTACCTCTTACATTTTTTAATATGTCGTTAAGTTTGCTTATCCGCTTCATTAGTGAATCTGAAACCTCAACGGTGTTTGAGCCTGACTGTTTATATACATCTATCAGCAATGCCGATTTACCGTTTAAAAGACCCAACGTTTTTACTTCTTCTGTCGTATCGTTAACCTCACCAAGCTTATCTATCGTTACAGGTACGTCACTACCAAAAAAATTTACCACAACATTTTTTATTTGATCAACTGATTTATATTCACCAATACTTCTGAAAGTCAGTTCATTGACACCCTGAGAAACTTTTCCTATAGGAATATTTTCGCTATTGGCAGCGACCCTTCCGGCGACCATAGAAAGGCTCGTTTCATATTCCTTGAGTTTTTTCAGATCCAAGTTAACCTGTATCTCTCTTTTTGTACCTCCGATGATTTCAACACTGCTGACATTCGCAATTTGTTCGAGTCCGTTTTTTATAGTAGTATCTGCCAAATCGTAAAGTTCAGCAGGATTGAGGTTTGCGGATAAACTTAAAAACAAGATTGGTCTGTCGGCAGGGTCAAATCTTTTTATAATGGGTTCCTTGATATCATTAGGCAGATTATTTCGTACCTGAGCTACTTTATCTTTGACTTGTTGTTCTGCATATTTAGCATCAGTTCCAAGATTAAACTCTGCGAAAACCAGTGATAACCCGTCCTGACTTGTAGAAGTTACATTTTTTAAACCTGCAATTGAACTTATTTGTTCTTCAAGCACTTTTGATACAAGGGTTTCCATTTCTTGCGGACCGGCGCCGGGATATATTGTTGTAACCCCTACATACGGGAAAGTTACATCCGGGAACATATCCACACTCATACGTTTCATAAAAATAAAACCTACTATAAGCATAACAACTATAACCGCTGTCACAAAAGTCGGTCTTTTTATGGATAATCTTGCTAAATTCATATTTTATTCCCCTCTATAGTTCGAAGTTCATAGTTCATGGTTCGGAGTTAAAATATTAAAGTACGGCTATGAACTATGAACTAATTTCTATGAACTTGCCTATTCTATCGGTTTCGTATTGTAAAGATTTGTCTGTGCGTGTGTAATCATTTGTTCCAATATTAACCTATACACATTTAATTCTGCATCGTCCAGATCATTTTGAGCGGCAAGAAGCTGAAATGTTGTCGTTCTTCCACGCTGAAACCTCTGCTGCTCATTGTCCAATCTTTCACTTTGTATATTTTTTATTTCAACCGCATTAATCAATCTTGATTTTACATTGTTCCAGTTTTTTAAAATCTGTTCCCAGTCATTTTTTGCGGAAAGCTCTGTCTTAATTAACGATTCTTCATATGACTTTACATCTATTGTGTATCCGTTACGAACTTTTTTTATAAGTCCAAAATCCAGCGATGTCATAAAATTAACGCCAACCGTGTAAGTAGGTTTATCTGCACCTGTAACCTGACTCCAGGCATCGGAGTAATTTAAATCAAGTCCGTGAAGAGATGCTAATCCGAAAACACTTAATTCCGGACCGGAACGGTACTGTGCTTCGGTATTTGCAAATTTACTGCTTTCATAAAACATTTTTGCAGACAAGACATCTGCCCGCTGACCGGAATAAGTCAAACTACCGGTCCCTTCATAATCTTTACTTATTTCTTCCAGTTTCTGAAGTTGTTCTTCAACAACTTCACTTGATTTACCCCTAATTTCGTTGAAATTACGGCATGCAGTTACTTCATCTTCAACTGCCATCGTAAGGTTAAAATCTCTTAATTTGTAACCGGCTTGAGATTGCAACAGGTCACTTTTATCAGCCAAATTAAGATTGTATTTATCCTCATTCCATTTAAATATTTTTTCTGCACGCTCCAAAGATTTTTTCCTAAAATAAACCACTTCTCTGTCAAAAGATAGTGATAAATATGCCGATTGCGCTTTTAATAGAATTTGCTGTTTCTTGAATATCTGCATATATTGACCGGCTCTTGCCGCATTTTTTGCTTTTTTTATACCTGACTGGGTTAACCGCGAATTATAATCCTTTAATAGCGACTGTTTTACTCGCACAAATGGTTTTATATCATATCCCTTAAAATTTGAAACCTTGTCCGGTCCGATTATTACAGTCGGCTGCGTCAAATCAAATTCTGCCGTTGAATCTATATAACCGAGAGATACAAGCGAACCAAAAGGGAATTTTTTGTTTAATCCCAAATTCCACGATGTCAGCCACATTTCCTGTGTGGGCAGCGTTGAACCAAAACCAGGCCCGCTCTTATCATCCATATAATTGAAATTACCGGAAAAATAAGGTGAATACGCCATATCCATTTCTAATATTTTCTGGTCAATTGCTTTTATAGATAACTCAACGGATTTTATATCAGGATTGTTTTCTTCTACCTGAGATAAATACTTTTCAATTGTCAGTATCTCCTGGGCAGCACAATAATTATAAAATAATATATTAAAAAAAATAACCAATAAAATTGTTGTTTTTTTCTTCATAACACCTTCCTCTTTTGGTTCTATTTTAAACTGACTGACTGGTCAGTCATACTATAACAAATATGTTAAAACTTGTCAAGTACTTTCTTTGATTCCTTCTCATATAGATAAAATCTATGCTGTTTTATTGAGGATGGGAATAATGATCGATTAATCTTTTTAGTTCGGTATCTGATGGGCTCAACTGCAATGCTCTTTTCCAGAAAGGAAGTGCAGTTTGTATATTATTGGTTAAAATATAACAATTACCTATAAGCTTGTAATCGAAAGCTGTCTTGCTGCTTTCAGGAATATTTAAGAAATCTTCCAATGACTTATTATATTCTTTCGCATTATAATAACTTATCCCTGAACCTCTATAATAAGCGGCTGAACCCTTTTTAGGAAATAACTGCATAATTTTCATGCCGTCGCGGTAGGTTCCAAGTATTTTGAAATCATACCATTTGAAAATATCCTTTATTTCGTTCATCGAAACATTCCAGTCCTTAAGTCCTTTCCCGGTCACTTCTGAAAATATTTCAGATAACGCATAAACATTCATACCCTGGCTTATAAGCGTTTCGACTTGATTTTTTAAAATCCGGAGTCCTTCAGCTTTAGGATTATAACAAAAAATTAAATCGAAAGAAATCCGCCCTACATTTGCAAATGAAGGTATATAAACCTTCCCGGGATTCCACCCTATCCCGGAAATTATTACTACGCCGCCTTTTTCTACATATTTTTTTATAAATAACGCCTTTAAATAATTTTCATTATTTTCAACCCTGGAAATCGGATAAATTGAATCAAAAAAGTTTACTGTCGGAATTACAACAACTGAACATAAAAATAAACCCATTACTGCCTTTCTCAACAACAAACTTACATTTTCATCGTTTAAAAACTCGGAAAACGAATAGGCAATTAAAATAAAAATAGTTATTAAATGCTGGTACCAGTAATCCCCGTTCCCCGGATTAAAATTTGTTACAATTAAAATATAAGTTCCCATCCAGATTACAAAAAGGGCAAATATATGCGGTTGTTTTTTCCAGAATTTCACTTTAAAAAAGAAAAAAAGTGATAAGCTGATAAATATTATTTTTGAGACAATAGGCCAAAATTGGTTCCCGGGAGTACCAAAACCCGACCTGAACCAGATACAATTCATTAATACCTTCGTATTAACTATTGTCATATTTTTTAAATTAAACATTTTCCAGTAACCGTTCTGTTTCAAATCCATCTTCCCTTCAGGTCCGATATAATCGGCGTTGCCAAGAAGCCATTTATAGGAAGCCAAAACGGATTTTTGATTAATAACTAAATTTCCATCTCTTGATAATAATATCCGTTCCTGATATGTTAACGCCCATAAGTACGGTATTACAATTATAAAACCGGTAACTGCGGAAAATATAGCAAAATTTTTAATCCTTTCCTTTTTTACATATAATACTGCAACAGCAATTGCTGGAATAAGAAAAATATTACCTTGATGCATCAGAACCGTTAGTCCCAATGAACATGCCAGGATTAAAAGTTTCTTCCTGTTTGGATATCGCATATATGACCATGCAAGCCACAACGAAATAAATGTATGGAAAACCGAAGGCGGGTAAACATGCGCATCGGTACTTCGCCACCAAAAAGTATTTGAGAAGGCGAGCAGCAGCGAAAAACAGATTGCTATCCAGTTTTTACCTGTTAATTTCTTTAACCATAAAAAGAAAAGCGCGGAAGTTAAAGAACCAAAAAGCGAATTCATAACCTGAAGGGTGCTGTAGCCCTCCGGCGGTGCAGTTTCAACTATTTTTTGTAACCCGATAAATTTGAGAAATTTCCAAAATAAATTACCATAGAAGTTGAAACTTAAATGATTAGCCCACGCGAGCCGCGAACTCCACCCGGATTCTTTTTCTGCAATAAGCGAGGCAAACATTAAAGCATCGAAAAAAAACATTTTACAGAAAGTCAGAAGATAAACACAAAAGACAGATATGAAAATTGCAAAGGCAACAATTAATTCCTTTCTTGAAAAAATGAAGTCAGTCCAATCTTCCCGAGATACAGGTTGGTTTACATTGTTTTTAAATTGGTGATTTATTTTATTTTTTTTATGTTTACTCATAATATATTAAAACCCTTTAAAAAATCTTCTATACGCTGAACTTGTAAAAAAACAAAACCGGCGAGGCAACCAGGAAATATTCCGGAATTGATTAAACCAGAATGCAGGCCTTAAATAAAAATCCCTATACATCTTTTTATACCAGTATATAACTTCGTCTTGAGTCATACCGGCAGGAATATACAGCAAATCGCCTTTATTAGAAGTATAATCGTGTTTATAAGTATTCCATGATTTTTGTAAACTTTTTTTATTCCGCATCATCTCGTTATAAAGTTCAGAACCGGGATATGGGGTAACCATTGAAACACCGATGAAATTAGGATTAAGTTCTTTCAATAATTTCAAACTCATTTTCTCCGACTCGCTTGAAGAACCGGGTAACCCGACAACCAGGTACATGCAGGTATAAAAACCCATTTTCTTGCATAATTTAACTGCTTGCTTTATCTCTTCTATTTTAATGCCTTTATTGATTATGTCAAGTACTTTCTGGTCACCCGACTCTACTCCAAAAAAAAGCATGTAAAATCCGGCTGCACGCATATATTCAAGCATTTCCTTATCAACCTGATCAATTCTTATACCATTTGGAAGAGCAAAACTCACGTCCAATTTTTTTTTAACTGCCAATTTGCAAAATTCTATAACTCTGGATTTTGAAAGCGTGAAACAATCATCATATATCCTTATTTCCTTTACCTTATAATCTTTGATATCTCTTTCTATTTCTTCTATCATATTTTCCGGACTTCTCATACAACACCGCTGTTTATATACTGCCTTTGAACAAAAAACACATTTACCGGGACATCCCCTGCTGGTTATTATGCTTAAATATGGTACCCGCTTGGTATGTGCAAACATTTTTTGTCTTTTGAAATATGTCTTAATATCCAATTTACTGAAATCAGGGAACGGGATATTGTCAAGCTTTTCAATCAATTTAGCAGGACCTGTTGATTGAAGAATATTATCTTTTTTAAAGTAAATTCCGCCTTCATTTAATTTTTCATCAGCCAGTATATGTTTTACCAGATTGATAAACGAGTATTCCCCCTCGCCCTGTATAATATAATCTATAAACTTATGTTTTATTAACTCATCCGGTAATGCCGAAACATGCGGTCCGCCAAAAACAATCATAATTTCAGGTCTGATTGATTTTAATTGTTCTGCAATCATTAAACCGTTAGGAAATTGATTAGTTGTACAGCTGATTCCAACTATTTCAGGATTATACTTTATAACACTTTTCACAGCTTCTGAAACATTTAACTTACCCGCTCTTGTATCCACTATGCAATTATTAATATTATTTTTACTAAGCGATGATGACAAATAAGTTAATCCCAAAATAGGATCACATAGCTCGTATTCCCTTTCCCCGCTATAAGGCGTGAGCAGACATACACTAATATTTTTTTCACTATTCATATTTTTTCATCACCAAATTAAAAACTTGCTTTATATCATTTAACCTGATACCTCTGATAAATAATTTTCTCAAACCCATACTCATCATTTTTATAGTAAAATGCGGATGATAGAACCTCGCGCCATCAGAACTTTGTTTCCACCCTAAATTTGCAAAATCTTTCTTAAAAATATTATAAGAATCATTTATTTGCTCAGGTGTAAGATACGGCGTACGGATTACAGAACCTTTTTTTTCATTATATTCATTCCAATCCTCTGAAACTAACCATTTGTTTTGTTTGGCAATATTATAAAATTCTGTTCCGGGCCAGGGAGTTAGAACATTCATCTCAACTGTCAACACGCCAAGTTTAGCTACATCTTTTGCATAATTAATAGTTTGAAGTACTTCTTCCGGTTTTTCACCCGGCATACCAACCATAAACCATACCCCGACATGGATTCCTGCTTTAACGGTTTCGGCTATAATTTCACGTGCACTATTCAGTGAAATATTTTTATGAAGGACTTCATCAATTACGCGTTGCGAACCGGACTCTATCCCATAACTTATGTATATACACCCGGCAGAATAAAATTTTTTCAGCAAAGCTTTATCTAATTGATCTACCCGTGCATTACAATTAAAAGTTATAGAAAGTTTTTTCTTTTTTATCCGGTCACAGAACTCGGAAGTCCACGATTTTGGTCCTGTCAACTCGGAGTCAGAAAAAACAAAATGTCTAACCTTATATTTTTTAACCAAATATTCCAGTTCATCCACCACTTTTTCCGGTGAACGGCGCCTGTATTTCCCGATATTATCCAGACAAGGCTGGCAATTAGCGCACCTAAACGGGCAGCCGCGGCTGGCAATAATCCTGCTATAAGCTGTTTCTCTATCAGGATAACAATCCATATTAAAAATATGTTTGGCAGGAAGAGGCAATTCATCAATATCTTTATTTGTCGGTTTTTGCGGGTTTAAAATAACTTTACCGTCTTTTCTGCAAACTACTCCCGGAATTCTGGATATATCATTTCCTTTATTCCAGGCGTTTACCAATTCCTGCATGATATATTCACCTTCACCTACAACAACAGCGTCAACTACATCTTTTTTTGTATTAAAAAAATCTTCCGGGAATACAGTCGCATGAGGACCGCCGACAACAACAAATATATTCGGATTTTCCCTTTTAGCTATCTCAGCAACACTTAAAGTCTCATTGAAAGTTTTTGAAGTCGCATAAATGCCTACTAAATCAAATTCTTTAAAAATATCTTTTCTCAATTCCTCTACTTCTAAATTAATACCTTTAACCTTAAAACCGTTATTCTCTAAAACTGCACCAATATAAGACAAACCCAACGGAACAGCTACACTATTCAGATAAAAACCTTCCCTGAAAGATGTATGTATAAGAAGTATTTTATTTATTTTCATTTCTTAAGCCTGGGACACCGGTGGATTTCTGCCCTCTCAGTTGATATAAATATTCGAGCTGCTTTTTAACGTCATACCCGTAATAAAGATATGTTTCATATTCATCTATTACGCTATCCCACATTTTATTCTCTGTAAACACCATTAATAAACTGTTGTTAGCCCAATTTTTTTTCTCAAGTTCTTCCAGGATATTTAAACATGCTTCTTTGGGATTATTTTGACTGCCGACCGGCAAAACGCTGTAAAGATATACCCCTTCATCAAAATATTCAAATTTAATATATTTTTTCCAAAATTCATCAAATATTTTTCTTTCACTCTCAGTCCAGTAAAATGTCTTATACGAGGAATTGACCCTGACTGCTTCTCTATAATTTATTAAAAAGTGGGTTACTCTTTTTTCCTGTAAAAGCGTTCTAAAAGCATTTGCATCCTTTGATGCTTTTAAAAATTCCATTAACGGCTGCAAATTCGTTTCTACCGAATAAGAAATAAAATCTCTTTGCATATAATAAGACTTGCTTTCTCCGACAAACAACACTTTGGAATCAGCCGGGATATTCTTATTCAGCCATAATATTACACTATACGGCGGGTTAGGGTAAGTTGGTTTTGTTTTTGACAGGAATTCATCTTTTGTTTCATTCCCCCCGAAGGGTTTATAAAACCTCGTCATTGAAAAAGCTATGCTGTATAGCGCCAAAAGATTCGTTATACAAACAGCAGAAACTATCCATTTTATAAACGGAATAAAAGCTGATACTGCTGTTGTTGCCCACCCCACTACGATTGCCAGACAAACTAAAGAAGCTAATAAATGCCTGTATACCGGAGCACCTAAAAACCAAAATACATATGCTGCTATGAAACAGACTAACGAGTATTTAATTTTTGAATCAACCTTTTTTGGCAGGACAAGTAACGGTAACATAAAAAGTAAAAGAGCGCCCATATATGACTGAGAATCATTACCTTCTATCGTGTTTCTCCAGGGGAAAAGAATAAATTCTTTAACGTTAAAATTAAATATTTTAAGGGGAAAAGTCGCTACACCTTTCCCGCCCCCGTCAATCTTCATATTCTGTCCCCCAAATGTTTTATATAAAAACGGCTGGACAGGATTGCCTGTAAATACATAATTTTTTATCAACCATGGAGCTACCAAGGCAAAAACGACCAATCCCCATATAATTATTTTTTTTGTTGCTTTCCAGAAAGGTTCGTTAATAAAAAGGACTGTCGCTACTGCAATACCAAGACCTATGACTGGAAATATCCCGGTATATTTCGCACCAAGTGTCATACCGGAGAAAAATGCCGATAAAAATAAAAATCCGTTATTTTTTTTATGCAGCCAGTTAAGAAAAGAACAAAAAGCTAACGTGAAAAAGAATGAAAGACCGATATCATTACCGCAAGTCCAGCTATTCATTGCAACCATTGGTATAGAATAAAAAATTGCAGCTGAAATTATTCCTGTTTTTGTAGAAAATATATTTTTACAAGTGGAATATACAAGAAGCATAATAAAAAGCCCGGTACCAAAATGAAACATTTTAGCGAGTATTTCATCTTTTAATGTAATGGCAAGTAAATACAGCATTTGCATATTAGAAGGAATATTTGAATGCATTAAAAATTCCATAGGCATTATTTTATGATGTATAAGGTAGAAGTTGGGGCAGGCAAGATGATAAACCAGCGAATCATAGAATATTTCAGGCATGAATACCATTCCGATATTCAATAACACAAATAGCGTAATAATACCTATTAAAAACCACCAACCAAAATCCAGTTTTTCCGGTATATCATTTTTTAAAGACGGGAGCTTTATTTTCCAGATTGAAATTGCCAGACAAATTACCAGTCCTATCTGAAATGGCATTCTGTAAAGTAAACCTAAAACACCTAACCCGAACATTAAAAATATTATTATGCTTAAACCGGTACCTATACAGAAAATTATATATTCCAAACCCGATATCTGAAGATTAAGCCATTTAATTATTTGCTGTCCTATTCTATACGCAATTACAGATACCGAGGCAAACATCAAAATAATTATAATGTCTTTTATCAATACTAATACAAAATCCGATATAATTGTTATTAAGCTTGAAATATCTCTAAATGGCCATGCAACAGGATGTATAGAATAATAATTTTTCGCTACTATATAAAACCAGAATATTAAACCTATTATAATAACCCAAACAGGTAATCTCAGTGATTCAATATAGGACGGTTGTTTTTGTTTCTTGTTTTTATTTACCATTTATTAATCTCCGGACTGCCAATTGATAAACAGATTAATTTAGATTCCCGCTGGAGTTTATCCCGCACTCTGATGCGGGGCGGGAATGACACATCTGAAGAGATTGTCATTCCCGAGTGTTTTAATCGGGAATCTATAACATTGAAATTCCTAGACATAAACATAATTAAAACTGATTTTTAATTACTAATTTTTTTCAGCGTAAATAATTACCTGCTGACCCCCGTACCCCTCAGGCATTGTGTTCCAAAGTATATACGCTAAAATATAGCGTATTCCAAACAATATATTAATTAGTATATTATCACTTCCCTGCCTTACATCCAAAATATATTTTATTTTCTTAATTGAAAATCCCTTTTTCGCTAACTCAGTCCTGTAATATTTCATATTATGTATTTTTTCGTTAATAGTACCATTTAGGTGCCACCCGGTTATTTTCCTTAAATTGTGCCCGACAAAATTACTTATTTTCCAGGTAATATTAGAGCCATTCGGCTCGATAATAATCAATTTACCTTTTGAAGATACCCAGTAACTGAAATTATGTATTGCATTGCTAATATCGGGAATGTGATGCAAAACAAAAGGACATAATATTATTTCAAAAGTATTATTTTTAAACAATTTTATATCATCAATATCACCAACAGAAACTTTATAATGTTCTGATTCCATTTTTTTTGCAACTTCTATTGTCTTTGTCGATAAATCAATTCCTGTAACATTATTGCCGTAATTACTGATTAATTTTCCGAAAGAACCCTTACCGCAACCTACTTCTAAAATATTGAAATTACCTTTATGCAGGATATCACAATATTCAATAATATTTTTAACGCGTTCTAAATCTTCTTCAGAAATTTCAGGTTTTTGCGTTACTTCCCAATCGTGATATTCTCTTTCTTTTACCTTATCCTGCTCTATCATAAATTATTATTCTTTAAACACAAAGTCGACTATCTTTGGTATCTGAATGTTCCAACTAAACTTTTTTACAGTAGACGAACCTTCATTCCTTATTTTTTCCAACATTTCAGGCGATTCCAACAAAAAAATTATTTTTTCTGACAAATCTTTTGAATCACCCGATGTGAAAAAAAGAATGTCTTTCTTATCCTGTGCTATTTCCTCGATTCCCGCTAATCGCGATGAAATTATCGCTGTAGCAGACGCCCAGTATTCATATAATTTCAGGGTAGTAATTATCCTGTTAGGTAAAGTATCTTCACGGGGAATTATGCCGATTTTCGCTTTTTTCAAATATTCACGCGCCTGCTGGCAAGGTAAATAATCAGTAAATATACAATTTTTAGATATACCCAGTTCATCTGCGAGTTTTTTTATATTAGGGAGCTCCCTGCCTCCTCCAACTATGAAAAACTTTACATTTGGCATTTTTTTAACAACCCCCGGTATTGCATGAATAAATATTTCAACGCCGTGTTGCCTGTCTACTGACCCCAAATGAATTATATTAAAATTAGAGCCCGGCTCTTTTTCCGTAGACAAGTGGTCAATTTCTGCCCCGTCATAGACAACTTCTATTTTTTTAGCATCTATGCCTTTTTCTACAAGCAGATTTTTCATCTCCTTTGTCGCTACTGTTATAGAATCGGCACAATTTATTACCCAATATTCAACCATTAAAATAATCGGGGTTAAAATTTTCTCAAACATATTCCTTTTTCCAACCAGCAAATATTCAGCATGAATGTCTGTAATATCAAGCGCAAACTTGAACGGATATATTTTTTTCAAAAACGGGATTGTCATTGCAGCAATTGTATTATGAATAAAAAAAATATCGGTTTTTTTAGCAAATTTTATAAATTTTATGAGAAGCCGTGTATTAAATTTAATTGAACTTAATATCGAGGACCTCTGCTTTCGGGGAGCGTGAAGCCAGTGCGTTTCTATCCCGGAAAGCATATTTTTGCCGTCGGTAGGAGCGACAATTTTTACATTATGACCTCTTTTCTTGAATTCCTCTGCTGCTTTAAGTGTTCTTAAAGCACCTCCGCCTATTATAGGATGAAGCGGGTCATGAGTTGAAACAATAATATTTTTAGCCATCTACACATTCCTCATTTCATCAATAATAATTGAATTTATTTGTTTAAAAAAGAATTTTATCCCAAGTCCTTTAATGCTGCGGTAAACATTACGCAGTTGCCGAAAAAACCAGGAAAACGAAAAAAACTTATAAACAAACCATCTTAACAGGCTTTTTTTCATAATCTTCTCAACCATCATTAAATCTAATTCTGGATATGATACGACCTCAGATGCTTTACCGTCGTATTTCTGCCAATCTTTACTTTTTAATAGACCTTGATTTTTTACCTCTTCAAAAAATTTTGTCCCCGGAAAAGGAGTGCAAATAGATAACTGAATAGTATCCACGTCTAATTTATTTGCAAACTTTATCGTCTCTTTTATAGTTTTCTCTGTCTCGCCTGGAAGTCCGAGACTAAAAGTAGCATGACTCTTTATTCCATACTTAGCACACATTTTAGCTACATCATATACTTTTTTGAGATTTATCGGTTTACCCAGATTTTTCAGCATTTCCTCACTACCGCTTTCAACTCCGAATTTTATTCCGATGCAGCCACTTTGTGCCATTGTTTTTATAATTTCTTCATCAAGGTTAATGGCATCCCCCATACAACTCCAGCTTACTTTCAGGTGCCGGTCCATTATTTTATTGCATATTTCCAGAACAAATCTTTTATTTATTGTAAAATCATCATCATCAAAGTAAATTTCCCGGGCATTATATTTTTGTACAACATCTGCCATTTCTTCTACTACCCTGTCTGAAGTAAACGTTCTATATTTTCCATTTCTATACATTACCTGATTCCACAGGCAGAAAGAACATTTATAAGGGCAACCGCGGGAAGCATGCATCTGTATTGCAGGACGTTTTTGGCAAAACCCGTCCCAATAAATAGTCGGGTCACTTTTGTCGTTAGAAGGAAATAAATCTCTTGCCGGAGGAGGTAAATTATTCAATGGTTCTGTAAGCGGTGCAAACCCGTTGTCCTCAACTCCGCCGTTTTTTCTCATCACTATCCCCGGGCAACCTGAAAATCTGCCTTCCCGTAAAGATTTTGCCAAAGTCAGGAGAGAAAATTCATATTCACCTTTAAGTATGAAATCGATATTTTTAGAATTTTGTAATATTTCGCGGGCATAAGTAGTAGCATGCGCACCGGCAATAACAATATTCGGAACACCTGCAACTTTTATCTTTTCTACCAGCTGCAAATCGTAATCAATTGTAGGAGTGGTGACTTCAAAAAGTATTATTTCGGGTTTTATGTTTTTGATTCTTTGAATAAACTCCGACTCTGAGATATCCAAGGCTATAGCGTCAATAACATAAACCTCAAAACCGGAATTTCTCAGCAAAGCAGCACTATAAGCAAGATAAAACGGAAAAGGAAGATAGTGCGGGATATCTTTCTTTTTTTTTACTCCTGAATGCGGCCAGCGGGAACCGGCCCGTATGAAATATTTCTCATATTTACTGTTTATTTCATACTTGCAAGGAGGATTTGCTAATAAAACTTTCATCTTTTAAAAATATCCTTTTGTCCTTTTGCCCATTCTATTAAATTCGAAATTCCTTTGGCAGGAGAAATCAGCGGCTTCCACTTTAAATCTTTCTGAACTTTGCTTATATCCGAAATATATACTTTTTGGTCGGAAGGCCGCCAATTGGTGTATGTAACAGGCGGGTGACTACCCATTTCCTTTTTAAGTAAAGTAAGAAACTCGATTAGCGATATAGTATTATCCGGACCACCGCCGATATTCCACACACAATGTTTTATGTCAGATTTAATAAATGCATCATACGCAGCAACTACGTCATCAGCATATAAAAGATCCCTTACCTGTTTGCCGTCACCATATATTGTTAACGGCTGTGAGGTTAAATTAGCTATAATAAACCAGGCTACCCAACCCTGGTCCTCAAAACCGAATTGTCTGGTTCCGTAAATACAGGACATCCTGAATACAGCTGTTTTCATTCCATAAATATGTGCATATTCCTGGGTATATAAATCTCCTACATATTTGCTTGCCCCGTATGGCGTATGCCCGGTATGGTCAATAGACAATTTTTCCGTAACACCTTTTACTTTTTTGTAAACATATCGTGTTTTTTCTTCCTCAAGCTGAATTTCATCTACATTTTCGCCATAAACTTTATTTGTTGAACAATAAACAAAAGCGGCCGATGGACATATATTTCTGACACATTCAAGAACATTTAAAGTTCCATAAGCATTTATGGAAAAATCCTCGCGCGGAATCCTTACCGAAAGGGGAACTCCCGGTTGTCCAGCAGTATGAACTACGGCATCTACACCGTCACCGAGAGCCTTTTTAACATCTTCTTCATTGCGAACATCGCCTTTTACTCTTTTAATATTTTTAAAATTACTCAGATAATTCCAGTTATATTCCACGCTTTCTTTATCATAACCGAAAAGATGAGAACGCATAAGGTTATCAAGAACAATTACTTCGCAATTTTTCTTTGCGTAATATTCCGCGCAATGACTGCCTATTAACCCTGCACCGCCTGTAACCAAAACTTTCATAAATACCTCCATATAGTCCATAATCCGGCAATCCCGTCTTTCCAGCCGATTTTCTTGCCCTCTTCAAGACGGCGAGGGCTGTAACTGATCGGGAGTTCCAATATTTTTATACCTTTTTTCAAAAACTTCACAGTAACCTCTGCTTCAAATTCAAATCCTTTCGATTTCAAATCAATACTTTTTATCGTTTCTGCTTTGAAAATTTTATAACAGGTATATGAATCTGTTATCATCTGACCATATAAAATACTGATTATTTTGCTTAGCAACCAATTGCCTATTTTGTATCTCTTGTAAATATTTATTATAGGTTTTTTTAAAAACCTGGACCCGTAAACAACTGATGTGTAGTTTTCTTCTATTGGTTTTATAAGATTCTGAATTTCATCAGGATTATATTCCAAATCCGCATCCTGTATAACTATAATCCCGTCGTTTATACATTCTATTGCAGTTCTTATGGCTGCACCTTTTCCTTGATTCTTTTCGTGATGTATTACCTTTATTTTCCCGTTTTCAATCTTTAATTTTTCAAGTATCTCTTTAGTCCCGTCAGAGGAACCGTCATTGACTACTACAATTTCTGCCGGTTCAAGAGAAATCATTTTTCTGATAACCTTTTCAATTGTATTTTTTTCATTATAAACAGGAATTATGATTGATACTGAATTTAACCCAGCCAATGTAGAGCCCTCCTTAAAAGAAATTTAAAATGTTTAAACGATTTTATTGCCATAATATTCTTTATTATTATTTTGGGTCTTAAAAAGAAACTTAAAAATGCTTCCCGCTGAAGTTTTTTGAGTTTATTTCTTGTCAATCCTTTCGGGACATAAGAAGCAGCTGTAAATAAAAATTTTCCCCAGTCAATATTTTTTAATTCACCGGTTTTTTCAAGTTCACTGTATATTTCTGTTCCCGGTAATGGAAGAAATGTAAAAAAATTAGCGCGGACTAACGGAAGCTTCTTTGCAAGTGATATTGTTTTTCTAATATCTTCTTCCGTTTCATCAGGAAATCCCATAATAAAAAAACCGGCAATATCGAAACCGAAAGATTTTATAAAATTCACTTCTTTCTTAATAACATCTACGGTTAAGTTTTTCTTCATTAGTTTTAGAATCCTGTCCGAACCAGATTCTATTCCAACTGAAACAAGATAACAACCTACTTCTTTCATAAGCGAAAGCAGTTCCGTATCAAGTGTGCCAAGCCGTATCCCGTTTGGTACTGCCAGAGAAATCTTCAGGTTGCTTTGTTTTAATTTTTTTAAAATTGATTTAGCATGTTCTTTATTTAACGTAAAATTATCATCAACAATATGAATTTCCCTTATATTAAATTTATCATAAAGCAGCTTTATTTCGCTGACAACACTTTCTGCACTCCGCATTCTCAGTTTCCTGCCGGTTGTTTTATGCGCAGCGCAGAAAGTACACCCAAACGGACAACCGCGGGTTGTTATTATCGGCGCAATCGGAAAATTTTTAAAGAAAGCCCCGTGCTGTGCTTCCGGATATGTTTCCGGATGAATCAAATCCCATGCCGGGAAACCTAATTCATCTATATTATCACAAACTACGGAGGAATTAGCTATTACCTGCCCGTTCTTTCTCCATAAAAGTCCGCTTACTTTTGAAAAATCGTTGCTTTTTTTAGAAAAACCTGATAAAAACTCCGGAAAACTTTTTTCAGCTTCACCCTGAAATGCAAAATCAATATTTTTCATCTGTTCAAGCACTTCTATGCCGCAAGAAGATGGATGAGGACCGCCAACAACAATAGTGATAGCAGGAAATCTTTCTTTAATTTTTTCAATCGCTTCTTTGATAAAATTGAAATCGTAAGTATAAAATTGAAAACCTATAACATCCGGCAATTTATTTTCAATATATTTTACAAGACCTTCTATTTTGATATTTTCTTTTATACAATCAAGAATCTCAACATCGTGTTCTTTTCGTATTGAATTAGCAAGATAACCCAACCCGAGTGACGGCTGAATATGGTCTGAAACGTTATATGGCTTGACTAATAATATTTTCATAAACTAAGCCTCGTTACGCTCGGCATTCCGCAGAGACCGCAGAAATTCCGCAAAAGCCGCAGAAAAAGTCTCCCCTTTTTGCGTAATCTATGATTATTTTGCGTCCCCTGCGAAAAATTCTTATATTACAAGAATTCTCTGAATACGTGATTTGCAAACATCACACCTTTACTGCTTAACTTTATAAGGTTATCCTGCTCACTTAACAATCCCATACTCTTCAAATTGTTAATCTTATAGGAATATTTTTTTTTAACTTCATCGGATACAGTAATCCCTTTTATAAGCCGCAAACCCAACATTAAACTTTCCGATACTTTTTTGTGGTCGCTAAGTTCTTCAACGCAATACTGAAATTCTTCATTAAAATATTCTTTGATATCTTCCGTATTCTTGATTCTTTTACCGTCAATGTATGAAACTGCGCCTAAACCCAAACCTAAATACTGACCGTTCTGCCAATAGTTTATATTATGTTTACATTCGAAACCCGGTTTTGAAAAATTTGATATTTCATACTGTTGAAAATCATTTTTTTTAAGAAATCCTATGGCAAACTTATACATATCTGCATCCAGATCATCATCTTTTACCACATTCTGCCGGAAAAAATTTGTTCCTTCTTCGACAGTAAGAGAATAAACAGAAATATGCTGTGGATTTAGCTGTAAGACATTAACAAGAGTATCTTCCCATGTTTTCATCGTTTGACCGGGAACTCCAAAAATTAAATCAATATTTATATTATCAAAACCCGTTTTTTTTGCTAATTCATAACTTTTCTTGAAATCATCAACTGTGTGAACCCTGCCTAAATATTTTAATATCTCGTCGTCCAAAGATTGAAGCCCAAAACTTAAACGGTTAACACCGTAACTTTTCAGAAGTTTTAATTTACTTTCTGTAATTGATTCGGGATTAATTTCAAAAGTTATCTCACATTTAGGCAAGTTAGATTCCCGCTGGAGTTTACCCCGCACTCCGATGCGGGGCGGGAATGACACATCTGGAGAGATTGTCATTCCCGAGTGCCTCAATCGGGAATCTATAATATTGAAATCCCTATACATTAAATTAGAAACTATTTTTTCAAATAAAAAAATGATTTGTTTTTCCGAAAGCAGTGACGGTGTTCCGCCTCCGATATAAACAGTAAGTGGGAAACCCTCCACTCCCTCCACTGAATCTTTGGCGGGCAAGCGGGAAGTGAATTCATTGACGAGAATATTTAAGTACTTATCTGTGTAATCTGCAGTTTTTTCCGCGTAATCAGCGCTCACAAAATCACAGTAGTTGCATTTTTTTCTGCAAAATGGTATATGAATATAAACGGCAGGAATAAACCCTGCCGTTGTATTGGTTAAATCTGCAGTATTCATCAGCGTAATCTATGTTATTTCTTCTCTTCCTTTTTATCTTTTTCTTTGAAGAGTTCGGAAATTCCCGCTATTGACCCGAGAACACCCGAGGTTTCTAACGGCAGGAATATTTTTGTTGCCTGACCATTTGCAACTTTTTCAAGGGTCTCAAGATATTTTATTGCGATAAGGTCAGTTGTCGGACGACCGGAATGAATCGCATTATATACAATCTCAATCTGATATTTTTCTGCGTCTGCAACACGTTTTATTGCTTCGGCTTTGCCTTCTGCTTCCAATATCGCCGAAAGTTTTGAGCCTTCAGCTTTTAAAATTGCTGCCTGACGAAACCCTTCCGCTTCAAGTATGTTTGCACGTTTTTCTCTTTCTGCTTTCATCTGCTTTGACATTGCCTGTGTAATATCGGCAGGAGGGTCAATTTTCCGCAGTTCAACACGTGTAACCTTTACTCCCCATGCATCAGTTGCTTCGTCTAAAACCATACGTAACTGTGTGTTTATTTTTTCACGGGAAGTTAGCGTTTCATCCAGAGCAAGTTCTCCGATAACGTTTCTCAGGTTAGTCTGGGCAAGATTTATTGCTGCCTGAATAAAATTTGCAACATTATAAAGAACCTTAAACGGGTCTGTTACCTTAAAGTAAATGATAGCATCAACTGTAACAGCGACATTATCTTTCGTGATAACATCCTGCGGCGGGACATCCAGAACCTGTTCACGCATATCAACCTTTCTGATAGTTTCAAACATCGGGATTACAAAAGCAAGCCCTGAATCTGCAGTTCTATTAAACTTACCTAAAAATTCTACAAGTCCTTTTTCAAATGGCCTAATTATACGAAGCGCCATCTTTGCAAAAATAAACAATAAAATTATTCCAACAATCAATAACGGAACCGGAATTTGCTGCATAAATACCCTCCTATATAACTTTGTTCTTATGCTCTAATGTTCTTAAGTTCTCTAATCTTTTGGTCTTTAATCCGCCGACGACTCAGTGGCGAACAATCTTTTAATCTTTGAATCTTTTAATTTTCTTTTTTCACTATTAATCGCGCACCTTTTACTTCAATAATTTTTACCCAGATACCTTTCGGAATTTCTTCAGATGATCCGGCAAGCCATTCTTCGCCCTCAACTTTCACTCTGCCGTATTTTGACGGTTTTATTTCTTCCAAAACAAAAGCGTTCTTATTTATAAGTGCATCGACATTGGCAGGACGGGACGGGGTTTTCATTAGTTTGTTAACGAGAGGTCGTGAAAGAATTATCGCCGAAAATGAGACAATAAAAAAAACTGTCCAGTCAAGCCACATCAAATTAAATATAGTTGCAACTGCAGCGAAAACCGCACCTAATCCCAAACAAGCAAAGAAAAAAACAGTCGGAGAAACCATTTCAACAATAAAAAGAACAACTGCAATTACTGCCCACGTAAGCCAATTTTCAAACATATCAACTCCTTAGTCACGAATAAAATATCACGAATATTCTCACGAATTGGCACGAATAACTTCAGGGTTTAATATCCGTTGGTAAGTTAATCTCTCTGAGCGAAAATTTACTAAAATACCTAATGGTAATTTTACTTCCTTTAAATATGAAAGAACTTGTTTTATATCATCCCTGTGAAATTGAACAACAGTTTTGAGTTCCACAACTATTTTATTCTCCACAATAAAATCAAGAATATATTTCCCAATTTTACTACCTTTGTACATTAAATTAACAGCAATCTGTTCCTTGCAAAATAATTCTGCTTCCCGAAATGCTGTTTTAACCGCACGTTGATAATATTTCTCCTGATATCTATTCCCCATTGTTGTATGAACATCAAATAATATCCCCATAATTTTATAGCTTAATTCTGACTCGATAATTCTTTTATTCGTGCTTATTCGTGATGTTTGCATTTATTCGCATGTCTCTATTCGTGAATTATTTAATTAGTTTAACTCGTTTTGGGGGCCAGAAAATTAGAAGCGGTTTGCCTTTAATATACTTTTCATCAAGAGTTCCCCAAAACCTTGAGTCTTTGCTATTGTCCCTGTTGTCTCCCATCATAAAATAATTTCCCGTAGGTACCGTAATTGGACCAAAATTATCCCTCTGTGGGATATTATCATTATAGACATCTGAAATAATTACATATGGCTCTTTCTGAAGAACATCATTTACATATAATTTTTTCTTTTTGACTTCAATTTTGTCACCGGCAACACCGATACACCTTTTAACAAAATCTTTTTTTATACCTGCTTCTCTCTCATAAGGTTCAAGCGCTTCAGGCGGTGCGGCAAAAACCACTATATCGCCCCGCTTGGGTTTCTTCAATACTAAAACTCGTTTCATATTAACCTTTATACCGCTTGAGAAATCGGGATAATAAAGCCGGGTTCCATAAACAAATTTGTTAACGAAAAGATGGTCACCTTCTAATAGCGTGTTTCTCATGGAACCGGAAGGAATTTTAAACGCCTGCAGGAAAAAATACATTATTAAAAACGCAAAAACACCTGCCCATATCAAGGTATCTGCCCATTCAATCGCTTCTTCAACCGCTTTTTTTAAAAACCCCTTGGATTTTTTCCTTATTTTCCGGAAAATAATCGCATCAATTATAGATATGACGAGCACAATGCCAAGTCTATATTCCATAGGATATTCCTGCATCTTAAAAAACACATATCCCACCGAGCCAATACCAGCTAACGAAAATATCAAAAATAATATAAAATTCATAGATTGCAATTATATCAAAAAAACACGAAAAGTCAATAAAATAATGCTTGTTATACCCAGTTTAATTGTAGTTGCATGCCCTTGGCATGCATTGGTGTAAACAAAGATAAATACATCAATTAACATTATGGCACCGCAAGGAGACTGTGTCATAATTGTCAAAAAGCCTGTCATTCCCGTGAAAACGGGAATCTATAAAGTTGTGTTATCATCAGAGACTGGATTCCCGGTTAAAGCATTCGGGAATGACAAAACCAAAAACAGTAATTATGACACAGTTTCAAAGCGGTGCGACTACAAAAAAATAATCTCTGATTTTAAATTATCCAGCCGTTTTTTATTTTTTCTTCGGTGATTTGGTGCTGGGCTTTTGAAATCATATCGGAAGGGATTTCAGAGGGATGGACTTTACAAATATTATTAAGAGAAATTATCACTGCTTTTTTAACATTATTGTCAGAATCACCCAACATATCAAAAAGAATTTTGAATGTATCAGCAATTAAAATACTGTCGATGATTTTAACACAGTCATATCTTAGCCGCACCTGGTTACTTTTAGAAAGCCGTAAAATATTCTCGAGAGCTACACTTTTGTTTACAAGGATAATGGTTTTAAGCGAATCTATCATTTTTTTTGTGACTTGTTCTGAGTATTCTTCTCTTTTTATATTATCCGATATAGTATCCAGAAGCTTGCTTTCTTCGATTGTTGCTTCAAATTGCCGGCGAGCAATTTCACCGTCTTTCTCATTTACTGCTTTTTTATCTGCTATCTGAAGTTTCAATTTTTCAGATATTTCCTTTTTCAATCTTTCCTCTTCGGCTTTCTTGATTTTTTCAAGTTCCTGTCCGAATTTTTTTTCTGCTTCAGCACGAATTTGGTTTTTCAACTCCTCCATTCTTTTATAATTATCTATAGTTTTTTTCTTAATCCACACATAAAAGACCAAACATAACAATATAATAACAATTAAACTTATACCTATAACTAAAAATATTTCTTTGTAGGATTTAGGCTGAAGCTTTTCTTGTTTACTAAATTCATCAAAAACAGGTGTTTTAATCTTTTCCGTAACTTGTGGTTTTTCGATTTTTTTTTCAGTAGATTTCGGTTTGCCCATCTTTATTTCAGGCTCTTTTATTGTTTGAGCGGATTGTTGAATGACTTCCTTTTCTTTTTTAATTGGAGTCCCCATTATTATATTTTGCAATTCATTTATTTTGGCATTATCCGGAGCAATTGTTTTTGCTTTTTCGATATATGTCTTTGCTTTTGTATAATTACTTAGCATAACTTGTTTTTCTGCTGCTTCAATTAAAACTTTTATTAAAAACTCCTTAGATTTTTGATGCTGTGGATTTTCAGCAAGTAATTTTTCAAATAATTCTATAGCACTGTCATAATCACCTTTTATGTATTTATCAATAGCGGAATTAAAGTAAACCTCGGGATTGACTTGAGAAAAACAGGGAGTAGGAAGTAGTAAGTAGGAAGTAGTGAGTAGAAAAAGCATTAGTGCCCACTTCACACCTTTTATTCTATATTTCCTGTTTATTATTTTCATTTGCCCTCCATCACATCTAATATTGTTTGAACTCTTTGTAAAAATTCCAAGATACTTTTATCGTTTGGGTTAATTTTTATCGCTTCAACAAGTTCATACTTTGCATCTTGATATCTTTTCTGTATAATATAATTCTGGGCTTTGGATTTATGTATCAGGACTTGCGCATCAATATAACCACCGTCAATTTGAATAACTTCTCCTGCTTTTAATGCAGCATCTGAAAACCTTCCCTGCTCGTAAAAATCTACCGCTTTTAGATATTTTTCTTTTGCAAAGGTAGAAGTGGACATCTCTGAAATCTTTCTTAGAAGTGTCAGCCCTTGTTCGTTCTGAGGGTCTTCTTTGAGTATTTGGTTCGTAATATCTGATGCATTTTCGTATTCTTTTTTGTCAAAATATTTCTGAGCATTCAAAAGCATTTGAGAAAACTGCTGTTTCTTTCTCGCATTTTCCAGTTCGAAAGATATCTGTTCTTTTTCTGACTGAATTTTTTGCCATTCTTTCTTCAAGTTTGCATCATTCATCAAAAGTTTTTCAACTTTTTCTTTTTCAACATTAAACACTTCTATGTCTTTTGCCAAGTCTTTCCTTTTCTGCGAAATCCGTACCTCCTCCTCGTCAACTTTTAACTTGTTTTCTTCAAGGAGCTTAATAGCATGCTTCTCTGCCTCTGTTGATTCAACTCCAAATCTTAAAGCAATTGAAAACCTATGTGTTATGTCAAGTGTGTGAAATGAAACGGCATAATCAAGTGAAAATTTATCTTCTGCAACACCAATGCCACATGTTGTTTCTTTATAATTCGTACCTACTCTAAAAAAATATACTTTATACTGATACTCCGCACCAAAAAATAATTTACTTATCGATTTCTGTAATATGTTATCAAAAGCTAAATCACCGCTAAAATAAAGTTTATCATAAATTCGTTGTGCAAGCCCCAATCGCAACGACATAGGAAGTTTATCGTTTCCAAGTTTAAGCGGAATAACATTTTTCACAGCAATTCCATATTTAGTATCCTCTTCCGTAGATACAACTCCGGCATCAGCAGAAAAAGCATGTGCAGAAAAATCATCTATGCTTTGAGTCAGAAACTTTATATTAATTCCTCCATCAATTGGTCCACCCAGATTTACAGCATAATCTAAATTAAATACCGTGTCTTGTGATGAAAAATCATAAAGTGTTTCACCAACGGAATTTGTTTTTTCTATATCACCGGTTGAAAGAACTCCAATAGAACCTGCTATCGTTTCTTTAGGCGCCAACGGATATGAATAACTAATATAAGTAAATTTTGTCCCATAAAAAAGCGGTGTATAAAAAAACGAAAGTTCGTTGTAAAAATCAGAAGCAATCCCGGCAGGATTATAATATATGCTGGATGAAGAACCCGATAATGACGTTGCTGCCCCGGCAAGTGCAGAAGTCCTGGCATCCGGATAAAATGACAAAAGATATTCGGCTGCAATACCTGAAGTACCGTTTGCACAACAATCGCTGATTACACAGATTAAAGACAAGATTACGCAGAGTAAAACCTTACGTAGTATCTTTATCTTTTTATAGATTCCCGCCTTCGCGGGAATGACATATGGGATAGTAATGAGAGTCATTTTTTTTCGGCAAAAACGTTATTTATTTTCTCTAAAAGTTCTTTCATCTGGAATGGCTTTTCAAGATAGTCAACAATAGTAACATCTGCTCTTGCTGTAATAATTTCTCTCAAATGTCCTTTTCCGGTAACTACGATAACAGGGATATCTTTAGTCTCGGGATTTTCCTTAAGTCTGATGTTCAGAGAATGCCCATCTAATTTAGGCATCATAATATCAAGAACAATTAAATCCGGTTTTTCCACACCGATTTTAGCAAGCGCTTCCAGCCCATCATATGCACAAATTACCTGGTACCCATCTTTTTCAAGATAAAGTGAAATAATCTCAACAATGTCCCTTTCATCATCCACTACAAGAATTTTTTTCATAGTCGCTCCGCTCCTTAACGCTAATTATCGCGAACTATTCGTGTATATTCGCGTTTACTTTACTACCGCGATTTTTCTAATATCTTTTTCATTACCTCTTTTAATTTCCATGATATATATGCCGTTTGCCACAGTTGTTCCGTTACCATTTTTGCCATCCCAAACTACCTCATTTGTATAGCCTTCAGGCTGACCAATTGCTCCCTCGGTTCCTTCATCCATATTTATGCGATAAACTAAATCGCCAACGAGATTAAAAATACTTAATATCACCTTACCAGATTCAGTTAATACGTACTTTATAGTTGTATTTTCCTTCTCAGGATTAAAAGGATTAGGAAAATTTACGATATTGGAAACTTTTTTAGTAGGTATAACCGATGCTACCATTGTAAAATATGCATTTTGCTCAATATTTACTTTTACATATTTTTCTGCTTTATCAATAACCTGTAAAGCGTTGGGAAATTTCCAACTATTTTTACTTTCATTTAAATATGCAATGCGAATATTGTTAATTTTTACATCTGTTCCATCTACATAACCATCTCCGTTTCTATCACTATACTTAAACCTTGCCGTACCTTTAATGTTAAGATTTTGCGGGATATTACTTTTATCGTAAATAGTCAGTTTATATGCCGGCTGATTTAAGCATTTTATAAGCCGGTCTGATATTGAATTCTTTATTGCAATAGCAAAATCAGTATTTGTATTTTCAACTTTTACATAATAACCTTTAGGCAATCCTTCAGAAACTTCAACACGGACTTTGCCGTCATCAGAATCATCTCTGCTCCACGATGCAATAAAACTAAACGGGTTGGAAACCGCACTGTACCCGAAAGGGTCAACGGCTGTAACTTTCCAGTAATATTTTATATTTTCGGCTAAATTGGACGGAGTATATTCTGTTTCAGTAATTCCAGTTACCATTGTTTTATAGAGGAAATAACTGTCTGTTGAATAATAAATTGTGTATGTTAAAAAATCCTCCGGATTAGGGTCAACTGATTTCTGCCAAACAAATTTTATAGTAGCCATTGTATTATAAGAATCATCAAGAGGTGAAATAAGTACGGGTGTGGAAGGTGTTTTATTATTGTTATTAACTTCAAAATTAGCATCCGAATAATCTTCGCCTGAAAGATTTGGACTACCATTATCTGTAGCAACTACTTTTACGCGATATTTGGGCGAATTTACAAATTTTGTTGTATCCCATAAATAATTTGTTACTGTTAAATTTTCCACAATCTTCACATCGTAAGAAATTCCTGAATTAGTTGAAGCATAAATCGTGTATATGTGGTTATCTGATAAATTAGTATCTGAAACTGTAAAACTTATTGTATAATTACCGCTAATCTTTTCAGTTCCATTTGGTACTGTCAAAGCAACGATAGGAGCAACATTAAGATTATCGACTGTAAAAATATTATCGGATACATCGTACCCCTCAAGACCTCTTATATCGCAGGCAACAACTTTTATTTTATGAGATGAAGAATTTTTAACACTTTTTGTATTCCATAAATAAGATGTCGTATTATTAGAAAGACCTGATACTATCAAGCTGTTAAAGTTAATACCATCCGAAGAATCATAGATTGAAAATGTATGTGTATCGTTTGGCGGATAAGCATCTGAATATTCCCAATATATATATCTATTTTCTACATACACTTCACTTCCATTAGGAGATTTTATGATTACGATGGGAACAGCATTGGTCATGCAAACCGGAGATACTCCGGAAATTTCAGAAATATTGTCTGTTCCATCCTGGGTCTTAACAGAAAAATAATATGTAGTTCCATTAGCAAGTCCATCAAAAGTAAGTGTTTGTGTTTCATTGGGACTAATTAGTGGTTTTGAAATTATTTTTTCATTAGTATAATTCTGCTGCCAGTCTGCATCTGTTAAAATTGGATATGTTGCTTTTCTCACAAAATATTTCCCGGATAAAATATCACCGAAAAATCTATCATTACCAGGGGCAGACCATGAAAGATTTATTGTACCATTATAAGAACCTATAACAGCAGAAAATGATGTTATAGAAGATGGTGGGATTGTATCTATATAAAGAGTATATGTGGATGTCCATAGAGAATAACTTGAACCGTCATTTGCACAAACCCGCCAGAAATACTTGCCATGACCCATTACGGTTGTTGTAGAGTATGATGTTGTAACAATATTTGAAGATGTTATTACTGGTGATAAAAAATCGGCATCATTATCTACTTCAATCTGATATGTAATTGGGTCGCCATCATCATCAGAACCTGCATACCAGGAAAAATCAGGCGTTGTATCATTGGTCGAAAAATTGTTAGAAGGCGATGAAAGTGACGGTCCGTTAGGACTTCTATTGAAACTAACAGTGGCTCTTTGGAGTTGTCCTGATAAAGGCGGTTCAGTTGTTTCAAAATAAAACCTTATTTTTAAATATCTTCTATTGTTATGTGAAGAACTTATTGTAAAAGGACTACCCGAATATATACAATAATCATTTGGATTATCTAAATAATCGGTATAGGCTGAGTAAGTATTATTGTCAGCTGATGATGCAACCTGGAATTTTATAGTTGTATTTGATGGAATCCCGCTTTGATTCGGTGCTTCTATAGTGGACCAATAGAGCTTTGTTGAAAATGGAACATCATAATATACTGTTGTGTAAATACCTGAAGAACGGCAAATATAATAATAGGAATCATCTCTGGAACCGACACTACCGTCTCTTCCTCCAAAAAGGAATGCCTTTTGAAGTGATGAAATATAATTCAAACTAAAACCATATCTTGCACTTGGAGGTGAGGCTGGACTTGATGTGGACCATTTGTTATTGTCGTAGGAATAATACCAGACATCATTTTTAAGCAAGTTGGTAATACCAATTCCTCCGAATAAAACAGTCTTTTTGTTTCTTGAATCGTAAATCATTGATGCTTCAGTCCGAACAGTTGGTATTGCTGATGGATTTCTATTTGACCATATATTCGTATTGCAATCATAAGCCCAAGTATCGGAAAGAAAAGTACCACTTTCATTTTCTCCGCCAAAAAGTATAATTTTTTTGTTTTCGGAATCATAACAACCGGCAGCACCTTTTCTTGAAGATGGACCATAACTACCTCTTGTCCAGGACGAACCTGAAATATGATAAATCCATGTTTGCGATGATTTTACACTTTCATAAGTTTGCCCGCCAAAAAGTATAATTTTATTATTAAAAGAATCATAAGCAGCACAACTATAAGCACAAGCAGTCGGTGACGGAATCGTGTCAACTTTAGTCCAGTTATTCGTATTAAAATCATATTCGTATGTATCGTTTAAATAATCTGAGCCATTCCAACCACCAAACAAAATCGCTTTGGTACTTCCGGCTGAAACCAAAATATGCCCATATCTTCCCGGAGGAACTATTGAAGGTGATTTCTGTGTCCACTGTTCTGTCGCCGGGTTATAAATCCAAGTATCATTTAACGCACTAATATCGTTATAGCCGCCGAATAAGATAATTTTATCTTCTGATGAATTATATGCTGCCGCTGACCATCGCCTTGCTGTTGGATTAGATACCGTTGAAATATTGTCAAAATTATTTGCTAAGCCAACATATGCACTATCTCCTGTACCATAGACAATTGTATCGTTACACATTCCTGCATTAAAATGATTATCATTTGTATATGTGGTTGAAGAACCTGCATAAAGGCAGGAAGTAGGTAGTAGAAAGTAGGTGGTAGCAGATAAACAAATGAAAAACCATTTTTTAATTTTTATTTTCATATTGGTAGTGTGAATATAAACTTTGAGCCTTTGCCTAAACCATCCGATTCTGCCCAAATTTTACCGCCATGCAATTCAATTATTTTCCTACAAATGGAAAGTCCTAAACCAAAACCACCCGACTCTCTTGTTAATGATTGGTCAACCCTAAAAAATTTTTCAAATACTTTTCCCATATTTTCTTTTGTAATTCCTTTACCATTATCTGCAATAACAAACTTTATTTCTCCATCTATCTCCTCAAACGATACAGATACCATTCCACCTTCCTGTGTATATTTTATAGAGTTTATTAAAAGATTCACAATAACCCTTTTAATATCCTCATAATTGCAATTAATATCTATATTTAAAGAAGAACGCTCCATAACCTCTATTTTTTTAGTATCTGCCAATGACTGGACTTCTCTGATTGCGTCTTTTACTATTTTCATAATTTGTATTTTTGATTTTTTAGGATTCACAAAACCTGCTTCCATTTTTGCAAAATCCAGTAAATCATTTACAAGAATACGCATTTTCCCTGATTGTCGTTCAATTATTTCTAAAAGTTTTTGAGTATCATTATCATCTTGTCGTCTCAGCATCTTTCTTTTTTCTTTTACTATTTTCTCTTTGTCTGATAGAAATTCAATTGCGCCCGAAATCGCAGTAAGCGGAGTTCTTAACTCATGTGATACAGTAGAGATAAACTCATCTTTCAATTTGTCCATCTCCTGTAAATTTACAAGCTGTGATTTCAGGTTACTAATTTCCAGAGTTCTCTCTATGGTTGCCAAGAGTTCGGATATTTCAAACGGTTTTACCAAAAAATCACTCGCACCCTTTTTCATACATTCAACCGTTGTTTCAACCGTAGCGTCAGCTGTAATAATAATTACTTCAATTTTTTTATGGTTTTCTTTGATTGTTTCTAAAAGGTCTAGTCCACTCATTCCCGGCATTCTAAGGTCAACTATGGCAATATCAAAATCGGTGGATTTTAAAATATCAACCACTTCAAACGGATTAATTGTCGTTTGGACAAAATATTCTTTTTTAACAAGGACATCTTTAACAAATGCTAAAATCCCAATTTCATCATCCACTACAAGAATTTTCTTTTTCTCCATAAATAATACCTCTTTCTAATTCATCCCAATTCAATTGTTCAATATCAGGATTGTTCTGAATGTACTCACGGATTTTTGATAATGCTTTTTCGTTCCTAATAATATGCTCGTAATAGTTCCACTGCCATATTGTAGCGGGCGAATTGCTATTCGCCTTTATTTGGTTGGATGGCAATCCAACCGCTACATTTTTAGTTATATTGTATTTCAATGCTCTAACAACTTGTCCTAATGTTTTATTACAATCGTCAAGAACAAAAATTATATGGATATGATCATTCATTACCACAAACCAATCTATTGATAAACCACTAATAAATTTCGGTAAATCCTTTATTGCGAGTTTACACTCACCGCTACAATTTTTTAATAATGGTAATTTATTCCATGTTACCAGTGTTACAAAATAATATCCATTTGTTTTATAATCATAATCTTTTAATCTGATATGTTTTCTAAATTTCACCTAATTGTTTTTACCCCCCCCCCCCCAATCTCCCCCAGAAATTTTATTGGCAACTTAATAACAAACTCTGCACCTTTTCCTTCACCGTCTGAAAAAACAGCAATTTCTCCATTATGTTTTTTTACAATACCATAACAAACAGACAATCCTAACCCTGTACCATCTTTGTGGGTTGTAAAAAACGGTTCAAAAACTCTATTCATATTCTCCTTTGAAATACCGCTACCGGTATCTTTGATGGATATTTCTATAAAATCATCTGAGGTCCGAGGTCCGAAGTCCAAAATCGAACTACTTTGAACTTTAGATTCTGGACATTGGATCCCGATCTTATCGTGAGACATTGGACATCGGACTTCTTTTGTCGTTATTGTCATTGTTCCACCTTTAGGCATTGCTTTTTGAGCATTAGTAATTAGATTCATTATAACCTGCCCTATGTGTGATTGCGAAATAGTTATTTTTGGTAAATTACCATAGTTTTTTACAACTTTTATTTTTTTAAGCTCTAATTGTTTTCCATACAAGGAAAGTGTTCTTTCAATTAAGTTATTTATATCATCAACACTAAATTGTATTTCTTTTTGCCTTGAAAAATCCAGAAGATTTTCCAATATCTTTTTTATACGAATTGATGCATCTTTTATTGATTGCAATTCACCGGATTTAGTGTCCATAAGAAGTAAATCTGCATTACCCAAAATTGTCTGTAAGGGATTCCCTACTTCATGTGCCAAACTTGCTGAAAATTCACCAATAGAAGCTAATCTTGACTGATGGACAAATTGTTGCTGAACTAATTGAAGTTTTTTATATAAATTTGTATTTTCAAGGGATAAAATTGCAAGGGAAGTAAATATATTTGCTTTATGCAAATCAGTATCGGTAAAATGTTCTTTGATATTTATTCTGTTTATATTAAGAACTCCAAACATATCACTTTTTCCTATTAGAGGAAGAACCATAGATGATTTTATCTCTTTTCGTTTCTCAATATCTTTAAACCGGAGATCACCTTCCAATCCATCAATTAAAATAAGCGGTTTCCTATCTTTAGCTACAAAACCGGCGATTCTTTCTCCTAAAGCTAATCTGGTGCGTTTTTGAATCTCTTCGCTTAAACCATATGAAGCGGCAATATATAATTTTCCACCTTCGTCAAATAACATCAGAGAAGCATCATCTGCTATTAACACTTTCATAGTTAAATCAATAATAATTTTTAGAAGTTTTTCTATTTCTACAGTTGAGAAGATAATTTTGCTTATTTCATATAGTGCAATCGTCTCCTTAAGTCGTCGTTTTTCTAATGCTCTATCTACTACAAGTAATAACTCATCAATATTTAATGGTTTCTTAACATAGTCAAAAGCGCCTTTTCTAATTCCTTCAATAACTGTCTCGACCGTTCCGTAAGCAGTAATAATAATCACTTCTACTTCGGAATCAATTTTTTTAACTTCGGTAAGAACTGTCATGCCGCTCATTCCCGGCATTTTCATATCGGTAATAATAATATCAAAAGAAGTCTTTCTAAATTTTTCAATGCCTTCTTCACCATTTTTCGCAACAACTACCGCATAACCTCGTTTTTCCAAATCAATGGAAAGCACATCCAGTATTTCCTTTTCATCGTCAATAACTAAAATTTTTCCTTTAGTTTCCATTAAAACCTCCGTTTTACAAAGAACGTGTGATGTGCGATGTGTTATGTGTAATGAAATAATAATACGTCGTGTGAAACAATATTAACTACTTTGTTTTGCCTGTCATTCCCACGAAAGTGGGAATCTATAAATTTTTGCCGACCACAGATTCCCGATAACAACTTTTGGGAATGACACATTTGATGTTCTAACATAAAAATGAGTTAAAATATTTTTCATAGATTGTCTATTTACCTTATTGGTATTGTGAAGATAAATCTGCTGCCTTTTGCCAAACCTTCCGATTCTGCATAAATTTTCCCTTTATGTAATTCAACAACTCTCTTACAGATTGAAAGTCCTATTCCAAAACCACTTTCTTCTTTTTTCAAAGACGGATCAACACGATAAAATTTGTCAAATACTTTTCCTAAATTTTCTTTTGTAATCCCTTTACCATTGTCTTCAACTACAAACTTTATTTCTTTATCAATTTTTTCAAAGTACACATTTATTCTCCCGGCTTCCCGTGTATATTTTATGGAATTTGCTATCAAATTTGTAAGAACACGTTCTACCTGTTCATAGTCGCAATTTACTAAAATTTCATCTGATTTGAAAGTATGACCAATTAAAGAAATATGTTTAGTAATTGATATCTTCTTATTGTCAGCCAATGATTGCACCCCGTTTATTGAATCATTTATAATACTAATAACCGATATGTCCTGCTTTTTCAATTGCCAACAACCTGCTTCCATCTTTGCAAAATCCAACAAATTATTAACAAGTGCTCTTATTCTTTCTGTATTTCTATGAATTATCAACAATAATTTTTTATTTCTTTCAGATTGAAAATCAAGCTTGGTCTCGTCACTTACTTGTTCATCAGACAAAATTAGCTCAAGTGTTCCTGAAATTGCCATAAGAGGCGTTCTAAGGTCATGCGTAACCATTGAAAAAAATTCATCTTTTAATCTGTCCAATTCTTCCAAGCTTACAAGCTTAGATTTAAGTTGTTTCGTCTCATAAGCTTTAGATAGCAGGGCGGACAGTTCATCTAAATTAAATGGTTTGTTTATAAAATCGTATGCACCTTTTCTTAAAGCTTCTATTGCTGTCTCCATTGTTCCATAGCCCGTAGCCACGATTACTTCTATATCAGGTTTTATTTCCTTTATTTTTCCAAGGACTGTAATGCCATCCATTTCCGGCATTTTTATATCTGTAATAACCATATCTATCTTTTGTTCTGTAACTTTCTTAAGCCCTTCCATCCCATTTTCTGCAGTCAGTACTATATACCCTTCCTTTTGTAAAGCAAAAGAAAGCATATCTCTTAACCCTTGTTCATCATCAATAATTAAAATTGTTGGTTTATTTTCCATAAAAATCTCCTCTATGTTGTAGTCACTCTTTGAGACTGTATCGCAATGTCATCGTGTATTATGACATTGGCAACTTTACCCTAAATGTTGTTCCTTTGCCAACTTCACTCTCTACTTCAATTGTTCCATTGTGTTTCTGTATTACTTCATATACAAGCGACAACCCTAACCCTGTACCTTTACCTACTTCTTTTGTCGTGTAAAATGGCTCAAATATGTGCTTTCTTACTTCTTCTGTCATTCCATCACCTGTATCGGTAACGCTGATGACCACTGATTTCTTATCTGCGGTAATCTGCGAGGTGGTGATTGTTAAAGAGCCACCTTTTGGCATTGCATCCATTGCATTATTACACAGATTCACTATTACCTGTTGTATCTGGTTTTTATTAACAACTATTTGCGGCAAATTATCTCCATAACTCTTTATAATCTGTACATTCTTCACTTTTGCCTGTGCCTCTATCAAAGATACTGATTGCTCTATTACTCCATTGATATTAGATATCTCTTTCTCTGTTTTACCTATCCTTGAAAATGTTAGTAAATCTCCTACTAATTTCTTACACCTTATCGCTTCCCGTTCTATTGATTTCAACGGCATATATAAGAGGTCTCCCTCTTTTATATCTCTAACTATACTTTGGGCAAAACCTAATATAACCCCCATCGGATTATTTATTTCATGTGCCACCCCTCCGGCTAATTGTCCTATCGCTGCCATCTTATCCATCTGTAATAGTTGTTTTTGGAGTTTGTCTTTTTCTTCCTCTGCTTTTTTACGTTCGCTTATATCTATAAATGTTTCAAGTAGAACTTCTTCTCCTTCAAGATTTATTAATCTTACATTTTTTAGTATAGGAGTTTTTTGCCCTGTTTTGGTTAATAATATAGCTTCAGAATTATCAACTTTATTTCCAAGGTCTAATATCGGACATTTGTCCAGTCCTATTTTACAAAGATAGTTATGACAATCCTTACCCAGGAATTCTTCTTCTGCTTCTGCTCCAAACATTTTTAAAGCAACCGAGTTTACTTTGCGTATTTTTCTATCTTTCCCCACAATCATTAAACCTATAGGAATTTGTTCCAGAAGGGTTCTTGTATTATCTAGTGCTTGTTTCAAGTCCTTCTTAGAAACAAGTGTATTTGATAAATCTTTGGTCATTTTGTTAAATGCTACTGTAAGTTCACCTATTTCATCTTGGGTTTTTACCGGGACTGTCCAATCAAGAATACCATCAGCAATTTTCCTTGTCCCAAAAACTAATTGATTAACAGGTTCATCAAGAACAAACTTCACAAATAAATAACTTACCAATGATGCCAGGATAACAAAAAAGATAATAGTAAAAACCAAAATCATTTTCAATCTGTTAAGTTCATGGTTGAATTCTTTTAAGGAAACAACTAAAATTGCTTTACCGAGCTCTTCTTTTGCACCTTCACTTTTGTTAGAATCTAACATAATATCTTCAAAAGATGATTTTTTAGTGTCTTCTGTTGTAATTATTGCCACAAAAGTTTTTATATCTTTTTCTTTATCTAAACCTTCTTCATATAAAGTATTTCCATTTTTATCTTCAATTCGGCAATATATAATATCTTTTTGGACAAAAAGACCTTTAACTAATTTTGAAATTGCCATTTTATCTTTTACAAGAACCGGATATTCACTATTATTACTTAAATTCATTATCAAGGCATTTATTCTTTTATCCATTTCAAAGGTTAACATCGTTTTTTGTTTTTGAATAAAATAAAAGCCGAGAACACAACCAAATATTATAATAACACTTACAATAAGTAAATTTATTTTCGTTGCTATTTTAAGTTTCATTTTATTTATTCTCCTTTTTCTCCAAATATTTTATTTGTTTCTTTTTTAATTTGTGAAGGAATTTCTATGCTTAATCTCTCTGCAACTAACATATTCAAAGATAATCTTGTTTTAATCGGGTCTTCTACTGATATTTCTGATGGTTTTTCTCCATTTATTATTCTTAAAGCGATTTCTGCAGATTGTTTGCCTATACTATTATAGTCACATTCTAAAGAAAGAAGAGCACCGGCTTTTGTAAATGAAGCTGATAACCCGAATATTGCAATTTTGTTTCTTAATCCTTCTAACAACAAGTTTTCTACTGATTTCAAAAAAAATATATCTGAATCTGACGTTATTATAAAACAATCGACTTCCTGTAAAATTTTTGTTATAGCAGTAGGAATATCTGTTTTGGATTTAATTTCTTCTTCAAAAAGATTAAAACCCATTTGTTGACACACATCAGAAATTTCTTTATATTTGTTTATTGATTCGGGAGAATAAAACATTCCAATTTTGTTAGCTTTAGGCATAAGCTCCCGTATCATACTTAATTTCTTACTTACAGGAACTTCCATTAATACTCCGGTAACATTTGATGCCTTTATCGGCTCCGGATTAAGAACCATGCAAAATACAATAGGTATGTTTTGAAATTTATCTCTTGCTAACTTCGCTGCACTTGTTCCTATAACAAAAATTATATCCGGCTTCTTTTCTGTTATCTCCTGAGATATCTTATCAAAGGATTCTTTTTCTATGTTATATTCGGAAGATAATAAAACAATGTTTTTTTCTTTAAAAAATATATTAAATCCATTCCATGCTTCTTGATATGGTTCAAGGGAAGATGAAAAGATAACTGAAACTACACATCTGCCAGATGCAAAGATGTTTGGTGTAAAAGAACATATTATATATAATAGCAAATAGCACACTTTTACATAACAAATATTTTTAATTAGCTTTTTCATTTTAATTCCATCCTAATTATAACTTTATCTTAAAAATTATACATTAACTTTAAAACAAATGCTCTTGATAATCCCGGTGTGGAATTTTTATAGCTTTTGTATCCGGGGGCAATATCCATACGCTGATTAAATAAATCACGGACACCAAGATTTACTTCTGTACCTTTACAAAATACTTCACGAATCCTTAAGTTAATATTAACTTCCGTAGCAGGATCTATTTTGCTTAAAATATCTTCTTGTAATGTATCGTCCCATCTCAAATATGCATATTTTTTGCTGAAATAGGAAGCCGACGGATGTAAAGAAACATTGGGATTAAATTTAATACCGGCGATAGCATTAATTCTATGTGCGGGATTACCTATAGTAAGTCTTGGATTATTCGGTACTTCTGAAGTTAACACATCATTATCCATCACAAAATAATAAGCATAATTCATAGTCAAATCAATCATATTACCATAAAAACGATATTCACTCTCAAGTCCGCGAGTCCAAAGTTCTCCATAGTTTCTATAATTTCCAACTCCGGTAACAGGGTCTGCTCCGTATATAATAGGATTATTGATTGTTATATCAAAACCATTAACAACAAACCACATTGAATGAGTAATTTTATAACCCATTTCAGCTTCATAAGTAGTAGCTATCTCCGGTACAATTTTAGGTGCACCCGGCAAGACCCGGTTAGGTTGGATTCCCATAGGCGATCTAAAAGATTGTCCGACTTTGAGTTTATAATGAAATTTATCCATTGCCTCGGTAATTGTAACTCTGGGAACAAATGCTGTTCCCAATTTACCGGTCTCATATCGGGAACCAAGTGTTATATTTACAAGATCAATTTTTGTAATATATTGTGCAAACCCGGCAAAATTATCGTTTTCTATTTTATTTGTTCCATTTTTAAACATCTCTTCAAATGGACCGGGATTATCAGGTAAGTAAACACCGCTTCTTGAAACCTCTACTCCACCTAATAAATTATTTTTTTCAGAAATTTTCCAGGTTCCGGTAACATTGGCTAATTTTCTTTCACCTCTTTTGTGATTAGTGTATTCTTCATCTACAACATTAAGTATCCAGGGATAATCTACTTTGTACTCAATTCGTGGAGTAAGAGTAAAATTATTGCTGATTTTATAATTATATTTAAGTTCGGCGATGTAAGTGTCCCAATTTTCTTTAGCAGGTCCATTTTTATAATTAAAACCCCACATGTCTATCTGGGTTATTCTATTCTGATTTATATATACTCTCATGCTATAATCTTTATACTCTACCAATCCGTTAAAATTCGCTGTATTAACTTTTGAATTGCCCAACATACTCGCTTTATCACCATAATAATCAGTTATGTTTCTTTCACTGCGGTTTCCAAAAGAAAGCTCTATGTTAGAATTAAATGTTAAATCTCCGAGTTTCTTGCCAAAACCGGAACTTAATCCGCGATGTGAAAACGTTTTACTCATCTGGGAATTATTTATGCTTAAATAATTTCCGCTCGTAGTAGGTTTTTTTGTTATGATATTAACGACAGATAATTCTGCGGCATCACCATATATTACGGAACCGGGACCGCGGATAATTTCAATTTTTTCAATACTGTCTATGGGGTAATGTCCGCCAACTTGCTCAGGAGCTCCCCATATCCTTTCATTTATTTGCAATCCGTCGACTAAAAACAACACCTTTGCTTCCAAAATACTGATCCCCCGGAAAGAAGGTAAAATAACTCCTTCGGCTTCTGAAACAAAACTGTATCCCGGTACATATAAAGTTAAAACTTCCTGTAAATCTCTTGCTCCTGAATTAATAATTTCATCATTTGTAACAACGGTAACTACTCCGGGTGTTTCACGAAGAGGAGTTTCAACTTTTGATGCAATTACTACGGGAATGTCCATAAACATTAGCTCTTCTGATTTATCTAAATTTTGTTCTCCCATAATTAAAGGACTAATATTTACCAGTATACCTACTGTAAATATAAATAATCTATTTTTCTCAATAAATTTACTAATAATTTTGTACCTATCATTTGCCAATCTGTTTTCTTTTTCCATGTTATCTCCTTTTTCTATTGTAATCGTTGACACAATTTAATATGTAGTCTTTATTATAGCACCATAAGATGGTGCAGCTACATTGTAAGACTTATACACCGACAAAAAACTACGTTGCTTTTATTGCTTTATCTATTATGTCTAATATCTCTGATATATCTACTGGTTTATAAATACAAGTATATGCTCCTAGTTGTTTTGCTTCTGATTCGAAAGTAAAATTAGGGTCTGAACTGCTACTGAAAATTACTACAACCTGATTAGGTTTCATTTGTTTAATTTTCTTAAGTGCTTCTGGTCCTGTCATTCTTGGCATATGAACATCCAGAAAAATAACATCATATGAATCTTTTTTAACCATTTCCACACCTTCTAATCCATCATTGGCTGTAAAAACCTGGAATCCTTTCGGCTCTAATAAAAATTTAAACAAATCCTGTATCCCTTTTTCATCATCAATAATTAGTATTTTCTTTTGCATTTTAGTATCCTTATTAAAAAGTTTAGAGAACTTAGGCACGCCAAGTCTAGCGACAACTACAAACCTATAATTAAATTGTAGTTTCACGCCCTCGGCGTGATAACATTGAAATTCCTATACATCAAGTTAACGCCGACCAAGGTCGGCAACTACATCAACATTGTAGTGGCAGAGCCTGACTACCGTTAGGCAGGCTTGCTCTGCTTGTTTTAGCACCCACAAGGGTGCGACTACGTCGTAGGATTCGCTTGCCAAGGGCAAGCAACTACATCGACCCTGGAACATCAGGCTTCGGACTGTCTTTATACATTAACCTATTGGTAACTTTACTTTAAATGTTGTTCCTTTGCCTACTTCACTTTCTGCTTCAATTGTTCCATTGTGTTTTTGAATTATTTCATAACATAAACTTAATCCTAATCCTGTCCCCTTGCCTGCTTCTTTTGTCGTATAAAATGCTTCAAACAGATGCTTTTTTACTTCTTCCGTCATTCCACTTCCCGTATCGGTAACGCTGATGACCACTGATTTTTTATCGCAGATTACCGCTGATTTTTTATCTGCGGTCATCTGTGTTTTTTCATCTGCAGTAATCTGCGTTGTGGCGATTGTTAAAGAGCCACCTTGAGGCATTGCATCTATCGCATTATTACTTAGATTTATTATTACCTGCTGTATCTGGCTCTTATTCACCGGTATTTGTGGTAAATTATCTCCATAACTCTTTATAATCTGTATATTCTTGACCTTTGTCTGTGCCTCCACCAGTGATATTGATTGCTCTATTACTTCATTGATATTAGATATCACTTTCTCCGTTTGACCTACCCTGGAAAATGTCAGCATATTTCTCACAAACTCCTTACATCTTATCGCTTCACGTTCTATTGATTTCAATGACTTATATAAGTTGTCATCCTCTTTTATATCTTTAACTATACTTTGAGTAAATCCTAATATCACTCCAATCGGATTATTTATTTCATGGACCACTCCTGATGCCAATTGCCCTATCGCTGCCATCTTACCCGACTGAAGAATTTGCGCCTGAAGTTTTAATTTCTCTGCTTCTGCCATCTTGTGCTCGGTAATATCTTTAACTATCTGCACAAACAACGTTAATTTATTATTATCGTCAAACACCGGAGATGCTGATACCAGATATGCCCGTCCATGTTCTTCAATTTCCACTTCGCATTCTAAACCCGTTTCTAATGCAGATATACACGGGCAGTTTTTAATCGGACTGTCTGTTCCGTGCATAATTTCATAACACTTTTTACCTAAAAGCTCTTCTTGTGTTTTGCCAAAAGATTTACACGCTGCTTTATTTAATTTTAATAATCTTTGTTCAGAAGAAATTAACGTTATACTATCCTTTGCTGAATCAAATGTATCCTGCCATTCTTTTGCCGATTTTTTCAGTATTTCTTCTGCTTTCTTGCGTTCAGTGATATCCTGGAATATACCCTGGATTACTTTTTTTCCTTGAATTTCCATTACAACAGCGCCTATTTGTACCGGGACTTGAGTTCCGTTTTTCTTAATAATTGTTGCTTCAGAATAATCTACACTTCTTTTTTCAATATGATTCCGAAAATGCTTATCATAATATTCAGCTTCATCTAAAGGATGTATTTTAGAACGATTCATTCCAATGATTTCCTGTCTGTTTCTTCCAAATAATTCTTCAGCTTTTTTGTTTGCGTCAAGGATTATTCCGGTTTCTGTATCTGTAATAAGTATTGCAGCATTAGAATTTTCAAATAAGCTTCTATACTTATTTTCACTTTCCAGCATATTCTGCTCCACTTTTTTTTGTGTGCTGATATCTCTGACTGTAGCTTGAATCAGTTCTTTTCCCTTATGCTCTAATTTTGTTAGTAAAACGGTTGCGGAAAAATCCTCTCCGCTTAGTCGTCTGTGCGTCCATTCAAAGAAGTTAGAACCTTTAAGCACGGCTATCTCAATCATTTTCTTTGCTTTATCATTTGAAGATTGACCATCTGGCTGGAATTCCGGTGAAAGTTTCCAGGGAGGGAAAGAAATAAATTCCTTTTCGTTCTTAACACCAAACATCTTTATTGTTGCAGGATTACCGGAAGTGAAATTCCACGAAGGCGGTTCAAGAGTCATTATAGCATCCTGCGAACTCTCGAAAAGAATACGAAATTTAGTTTCGCTGTTTAAAAGTTCAATTATATTTTCTTTCGCCTTCTTGCGTTCAGTAATGTCTTCGGTAATACAAATGCCTCCCAGTAACAAACCATCTTCGGAAAAAAGTGGTGAATACACATTTTTTATCATGATAGACTTTCCACTGACAACGGAAACATATTCACCTTCAAAATGTCCGATCTTACCCGAAAGGACTTCATGGATTGCGGCTTTCGCCTGAATATCCTTTACACCAGTTTGCATATTAAAACCAATAATATTTTTTATTGAAGTCCCCAATATTCCGATTAAACGAGTATTACAGGAAGTAATTACTCCATTCATATCAAAATGAGTGATACCAATAGGAGCTTTCTCAAATATCGCATGATATTTATTTTCACTTTCTTTCAACTCTTCTTCTGCATGCTTGCGATTGGTGATATCTTGTATAAAAACATTTATTCCTACAATATTTCCATTAGACAACTTAAGCGGACTCCAATTGAATTCATAATACATGTTTAGGTCCGGTTGTTTTTGTATTTCTATAAAACTTTCCCCATTGAGTACACGGTCAAAACTTGCCTTTGCGATGGGTTTGACTTCAGGAATTGTAATGTAATCCAGCATGCATTTACCGAGCTTTATATTGGCATTATAGACTTTTTTCATTTCCTTGCGATGTCTCTCATTAAAAATCATGTAACAATAATTTTTATCAAGCGCAAAAATCAAAATACCTTTCCTAGAATTTATGATGGATTTGAGCAGAATATTTTGTTTACTTAACACTTGTTCTGCAGCTATAATTTTTTGATTAAATACTTTTAATATGAACTCATTTTTTTTATTTTTTGTAGATGATGCCTTTTTTTTCGTCATTTCAGACCTCGCTTAGAACCTATTTCTCGTTTGCAAATGTAATATTTTTTCATAGTTTGTCCATTTATTAATCTAATATTTCACCTATTTTTCTAATTAATTCTTCAATATCAAATGGTTTTATTAAATAAGCATCCGCACCTGCTTTAAAAACCTTTTCTTTTGTTTCTTCTGAATGATAAGCAGTAATTACTACAATTTTCATTTTTTCTTTTTTAAGTTGTTCCAAAACTTTAAAACCATCTATACCAGGAAGCCGGATATCCAAAATAAGCAGGTCTGGTTTAAACTCACTAATTTTTCTACCTGCCGCAAAACCATCTGCCGCTGTTTCAATTTCCACATTTTTAAAAAATTTTTTGATTGCACGCGAAATAAAATCCAAAATACCTTTTTCATCATCAACTATAAGAACCTTTTTCAAGATTGCTTCAGGCTTAACCCTGGTAATTACATCGGGAACCGGCATTTTATATTTCTTTAGAAAATCTACCAAGTCATCAATTTGTACTCTTCTATGCCCTCCCGGCGTCTTATATGCCTTAAGCATTCCTTTATTAACCCAATCAATAACTGTGGTTATGTCTACATTAAGCATCTTTGAAATTTGATAAGTTGTAAATATTTTCATATAGCTCCTTTCATGCAAAATCCATATATCCCTATTATCCCAATAAACCTAATATAAGTATAGAGTAAATTATTGCTCTTGTCAAGCGAAATATTTTTCTTTGACTCTTATAATGATTGCCGTTGTTTTTACTTAGTTAACTTTTATACTTGAAATCACTAAATATTTTATTATTAACTAAGGTTCGCCAATTGTTCTTTTTACTTCTGATACAATGGTTTCCATTGGAAGCGGTTTAAGAAGGAAGTTGCAGAATTTCTTTTCATTTAAGGAAGGAGGTTGTTTTTTATATTCTTCATATGCTGTGTAAACTATTACCTGAGCTTCACTATATTTTATACCTATTGATTCTAATATTATTAATCCATCTATATCAGGTAATCTCATGTCCAATATAACTAAATCCGGTTTTGTAGCTTGTAATAACTGAATGGCACTATTACCCGACAATGCTACTTTGACCTCGTAGCCGGATTCTTCAAGTTCTTCTTTGATTATTTCGGCTAAGTATTTGTCGTCTTCTATAATAAATACTTTTTTCATAACTTTATCTAACATACCGACAGATTCCGTATCAAGTACGGAATGACAAAAAAAGAGAATCTTATGATTGTAAATCTTTTGTTTGCTGATTTAGGACCTTATTGACCATATGTTCGAATTCTTTTACCTCGTACGGCTTTATAATAAATGGTATATTGTTATCTATTAAAAACTTTTTACTGACTTCATCAGTAATATATCCTGTAATAATAATCAAGTTTTGTTTTAAGTGCGGAAATTTTTTCCCCAAATATTTATATAATTGTAACCCATCCATATCAGGTTTTCTTGTATCAGAGATAATTAAATCATATGGTTTTGCTTCGAGTTCTCTTAATACCTCATCCATATTATTAACTGTAGTAACTTTATGTTTCTTTTTTTTCAATATTTTACAATTAAGATCCAAAATACTTGTTTCATAATCAATTAATAAAATATTTTTCCCGTAAGATTCCGGTATTGACTGAAATTCTTCAGAAAAAGAACTTATTTCCGGTATAATTACCGGTAATTCTATTACAAAGATAACCCCACTGGGAAACGATTGGTTATTTACCCACATTTTCCCTTTCTGAAATTCAACGATACCTTTACTTATAAACAACCCTAAACCTGTGCCTTCTCCATCTGACTTAGTCGTGAAAAACGGTTCGAATATATTTTTTAGATTTTCATCGGGAATATGCGGTCCATTATTATAAATCGAAACAACTATTTTATTTTCTTTAAACACAGTCTCTACTCTTATAAGTTTATTATTTCTGTTTTTAAGTGCCTGATATGCATTGCACAAAATATTTATCAATACCTGCTGTATTTGATGTTCATCTGTATAAGTAACCGGTATTTCGGGAGACAGATTTCTTTCTAACTTAATATTTTCAACCCTAAACTCATACTCTAACATTTCTAAAGTCTGCTCAATAAGATGATTAATATAAACCTTTTTTTTCTCACTTTTGTTTTTCCTAATTGCATTTAGTAAGTTATCAACTATCTTTTTACACCGCCGTGCGTTGCCTGCCACTGTCTCTAATTCCTTTTTCAGCGATTCGGAACAATCTTCCAGCCTTATAAGTTGTATATTGCCAAGCATTATAGTTAAGGGGTTATTTAATTCATGTACTACACCTGCAATCAATTGCCCCATACAATTTAGTTTCTGGGATTGGATAAGTTGTTCCCTGGTAGTTTGTAATTGTTTTTGAGTATCGTTTAATTCCACAATTGTTTTCTCCAACAATCGCGGGAACTGCTTATTGTCTGCCTGATTTGTTTTATCAACATCAAACAGATAAATAGGTTCCTTGTGAGTTTTCGAATTAGCAAAAAAACTAAAAAGATGTTTAAGTGTTAATTTCATTTTGCCACCTCAACTTTATCCATAATTTCTTTTATTTTCAGCTTTAGTTGCTCAGAAGTAAATGGTTTTTGAAGATAACCGTCAGCACCCATATTTAAAATTTTATTTTTATGCTCAGGGGCAGAATATGCTGTAATTGAAATAATCTTTATATTTTTAGTAATTGGATCTTTTCGTATATTCTGACATACTTTAAAACCATCCATCCCCGGCATAACCAAATCAAGAGTAACTAAATCAGGGAAATAATCTACTAAAAATCTCCCAGCCTCAAACCCGTCCATAGCATGTTTTATTTCCCACTGGTCTTCTGCTAAAATTGTTTTGATTAACTCCGGGACATCGGGATCATCATCTATTACAAGCATCCGTTTTTTAATACCATTTGTTAAAATATCTTTTATTTGAGAAAGTGAATGTCCACGAAAAAAAAGATGTTTTATTTTAGCAAGTTTTGAAAGTGTTTGTTCTTCATTATAAAGTCGCTGTCCGCCACCTGTTCTCTCGGAAATTTGCAAAAGTCCTAAATCTGTATAATGCCTGATTGTACTTGGTAAAACTTTTGCCGCTTGTGCAACTTCGGAAATTTTTACGTTTGCCATTTTAACCTCATATTGTTAAATATCTCACACATTACATGCTTGCCTACCTGCTTGACAACAGGCAAGTATAGAAACACATGCCTGACCGGCAGTCAGAGGCAGGTCAGCAGGCAAGCATGTAATGTGTTCAATTGTGATGTTTTTTTTCAAATTTATCCATAAATTTACTAAAAACAAAATTTGTATATTTATCCTTAAACTTTTTTAATGCATTCTCCAGCTGCATTTCTTCAGTTAAAATATCATTCACGCTATTCTTAATAAATACTTCAATATCTACCGGCAATGTTTGGTTTTTAGATTGTAAATTACTACGCCCTTTATCCAGAGCTTCGCTAACAGCATTTTGTAACTCATCAATATCAAAAGGTTTATCAAAATAATTACAGGCGCCTAATTTAATAGCCCTGGTAATGGTATTTATTGTGTCTACTGCAGATAACATTATAACCGGTATAGTACTATCAATTTTTTTAATAATTCCCAATGTTTCAATGCCATCAATACCGGCTAATTTCACATCTAAGATAACCAGATTTTGGTTTTCTTTCTTAATAATTTCAATAGCTTCCTCTCCACTACGTGCAGTAGTAATAAAATAATTACTACTTAACGACTCCGTAACAGACTCCAAAACCCCATTATCATCATCAACCAACAATATTTTCTCTTTCATAAATCTCCTTTTATCAAGATTTCCATATTTTTGTCCTTCTACTAATCTATACTGCAAAAAATATGCCAAAAAATAACTAAAATAAACGCATTTATTTTGATATTTTTAGAAAAAGTGCACAAAAAGTGCACAGTTGTTGCACAACATATTGTGCTTTATAAAAAATAAATCGTTTATATTTGAGATATTAAACCAATATTTTATATAATAGCTGTAAAATAAACTGGGATAAGTATTATTTTTAGATTTGCTTGACAGGAAGTTTTACTGTAAAGATGGTCCCTTCGTTTAATTTGCTACTCAATTCAATTGTACCCTTGTGCTCTTTAATTATTCTGCTGGAGATTGAAAGACCTAATCCGCTTCCTCTTACCTTAGTAGTATAGAATGGCTTGAATATTTTACTCATAAATTCGTCAGATATACCGCATCCATTATCCTTAACAGAAATGTTAACATAGGGTGTAGTTGAACCTTCTTTTGCTTCCAGATTTCCACTTCCCACTTCCCACTTCCCACTTTCCGCTTCTGTCGTTATCGTTATCGTTCCTCCATTTGGCATAGCCTGAATAGCATTGAGTATAAGATTCATAAAAACCTGCTTTATTTGTTCTTCGGCAGCCATAATTAATGGTAATTTGTCATCATACTGTCTAATTATATTAACATTCTGCTTAAACATCTCATAATGTAATAAATCCAGTAAGTTATCTAAAATATTGTTAACATTAATCTCTCCAAAACCTAATTCCGGCAATTTGCCAAAATCAAGCAACTGCCCAAGAGTATGTTCCATTCTTTCTATCGCCTTAGGCACAGCATCACTAAATCTATTAATAAAATCCATTTCATTGTACCTTCGGGGCACCAATTGACAAAATGTTTTTACTAAAACTAAAGGGTTTTTTACTTCGTGTGTTATACTTGATGCTAAAACACCGAGTGCAGCAAGTTTATCTGTATGAAGAAGACTTTTTTCTAAAACTCTCATTTCTGTAGAAAGCTGTGCATTCTCAATTGCAATTGCCGCCTGATTTGATATAGTGGTCAGTAATTTTAAATCTTCGGTTGTATATGTATCCTCGGATAACTTAGTACCAAGATTAAAAATACCTATTAATTTATTCTTGCTCATTAATGGTATACTCAAATATATATTTTGAGCTTTTAATTCTTCAAAATTATTTATAGATTCATCAAGTATCAATATAGTTTTATTTTTTTCTAACCAAACAACAAGAGTATCGGTCTTATTAAGTTTAATTTGTTTTAGTGTTTTAGAATCTATACCTTTTGAGAATTTTACTAAAAACCTATCTTTATCAGTATCGAATAACATAATATACCCTTTATCTATATGCATAGTTTCCGTTACTTTAGTTATAAGTAAATCCAACAATTTATTTAATTCAAAAATGGTAGTTAAATCACCACTAAGAGTTTTTAAAGTTTCATAATAATCATATTTGTCTTTAAAGAAAAGTTTATCAACAATAGACTGAATTTTGTTTTTTATAGGGAGGAACATTACTGCGACAATCATACCAGTAAGACCATTAATTATTATCAACCATGGCTTATTTTGAGTTATATTATTCATATCAAAAATACTTGTAAAAATGCCAACCGTTAAAGCATATATCCCTATAATAGAAAGGGTTAAAGTTCCATAAACAACACCTTTACGAATTACAACGTTTATATCCATTAATTGATGTTTTAAAATAGCATATGCAATGATACTAGTAAAAGCAATAGGACCCAACCAACCAAGAGGATATATTTTCATACCAAAATATAACAAAGCGTTAGTATAACCTAAAATTATAGCAACTATACCTGCTAATAAAACATATTTCAGTTGATTGCGAGTTGTGATTGAATTAGATTTTTTATATCCTTTGAAAACTTCATATAATGAATATGCTGTGACTATTATAATATATCCTAAGAAAACAAAGTAAACTTGTGTTACTTCCGGAGAATACTTAAATTCTACTTTTTTAATAAATCCTTTTTCAAAAAATCCAAACCAATTAATTACATAAAATACTATTGCTACTCCATAAACAAAACGAAGTACATTTTCTTTAGTTTTATTTTCATTTTTAACAAGCCTTAACACAAAATGAAGGAAACATGGTGCAACCATAACATAACCTATTCTAAAAAACTTAATCCAATAATTAAGAATAGAAATATTATGAACAATATAGAGTCCAAATAAAGCAAGTTCAAAAATACCCATGCTAAAACAAAAACAGGCGAAAATGATATTTATTGGATTTTTTTTATCTTTTGAATAAACAAAGAAAGTTAAAAATAGACTGAATAATGCGGCAATAAGAGAACTTATAGCGTGAGGATTATGCTTTATCACAATAATAATTCCTAACACAAACGGTATTAATAATAAAAACAGTAATACTTTACTAAAATTATTTTTCATTATCCTTATTTTTCAATATGTTGCGGTTGTTTAGCCAATGAATAAGTATATGCTCTATGATTAGAACTAAGGTTCCTTATCATGGGTGAGATTCTGTCGTCTAATCTTACTGATTTTTCATTCCATAAACCCCATATAGCTTTCAATCTTGTAAAAATGTTTTCGAATGTATAGACTTTCTGTTGTGCCCATACTACTCCATTTTGTAATACCTCGGGAGCCATTAGTTTTGGACGAAAACACACATTTTCTCCATCATATTTATTCCAATCTTTATGTAAAATACGGCCTTCACTATTTAATCGTTCGGATAATTTTGTACCCGGGAAAGGTGTAAGTACGTGGAGAGATGCAATTTCTAATTCGGCATTCTGAACAAAATTTACTGTTTTTTCAAATACGGATACGTCATCGGAATCGTATCCGAAAATAAAAGAACCTTGAATTCCTATACCAAATGATTGTATTTTTTTAATGCTCTGTGCATACCCTTCTACTTTATTTGAATAACTTTTATTCATTTGTTCAATAACCTTTCCAGATATAGACTCAAAACCAATTAATACACTATTACATCCGCTTTTTGCAAGTAATTCCAATAATTCTTCATCATTAGCTAAATCCACTGATGCCTGAATATAATAAGATATTTTTAATGGAATCAAAACATTAAGCAGCTCTTTAGTTCTTTTTTTATTACCAATAAAATTATCATCTACAAAAAATATCCGTTTTTTTTCCAACATCATAGCTGTTTCAACTTCCTTTAAAACTTTTTCTATAGATTTATAACGATATTGTGGACCCCAAAATACTTTGACAGAACAAAATTCGCAATCAAAAGGACATCCACGAGTTGTTTGTATAGTATGAAGGTTATATGAATTGTTCTTCAACAAATCCCACCTTGGTATAGGCTGTTTTGACAAATCCGGTTTCTGAGTAGATTGATAAAATTGTTTTAGCTTGTTTTTTTTGCAATCATCAATAAGATTGCTCCAAACCTCTTCTGCTTCCCCTATTACAACAGTATCGGCATGTTGAATTGCTTCATCTGGTAACATTGAAGGATGGATCCCTCCCAAAATAACTTTTATGTTTCTTTTTCGAAATTCATCTGCTATTTCATATGCTCGTGGAGCTAAAAATGTAGATGCTGTAATTCCTACCAAATTAGTATCTATATCAAAATCTATCTGTTCAATATTTTCATCAATTATATTTACTTCTATATTAGGTGGAGTCAATGCTGCTATAGTTGCTAAAGCTAAAGGCGCAGAGTAATATTTCTTTTTCCCAAATAGAAAAGAAGAAAATTCAGTACCCCACTTTTCACTATTTCCATCTTCTACAATTTGACGTGGTGCTATCAAAGTTATTTTCATAATAATATCCTCCAATTATAAAAATTTTATATTACTTATTTAATTTTTATAAATTTTAACATTCTCATTTATTTCTGAAACCATTTTATATAATGCGTTGCGGTCGCCAGTATGTAAATAATTGTGGCTTTTATCTCCAAACTCTTTTGGACTCATTCCAGAAAACTCTGCGACAAGAAATACCTGGTCAAAAAGTTGCGTTGTCATGTTGTTTTGTGATAGAAGTTTCACAAAATTGGCTGTTTCTTCTGCTAATTTTTCAAATGATTTTCTATCAAGTAAAAAATCATCAACTTTCGGCCATAAAGGTGGCGGGCAAAGAGTATTGGTTTTATAAGTCATAGCCTTTTCAAAAAATTCTTTTGGTTTATTTATTTTAAAACCGAATTTATCCATATTTTTCTCCCATTCTGTTCCTAATGTAATTATAGGAAAAAATACCACTGTTGAATCAGGTCTTATTTTTAGCAGACGACTTAATGTTTCATTTTTAGTTGCTTCTGTTTCTCCAGGTGCCGGCATAATTATGCTGGCTATAGCATAGATACCTGCTTTCCTGCATTTTTCAATAGTATCATCTATTTGTTCTACTTTTGTTTTTTTATTTAAACTCTTACTTAATATTTCTTGAGAACCAGATTCTACTCCAAAAGCAAGAGCACAACAACCTGATTTTTTTAATTCTTTATATTCTTGTTCAGTTGAGTTCCCAATATGAGCATACGAAGAATAAACTATATTAATCCCTCTTTTTAGTAATTCACTGGCTATATTTCTTCTGTGATTCGGAGGTGGGTTTGAACCGGCAAATCTAAATCCGTGTACACCATATTTATGAATTAATGATTCTATTCTATCTACAACCTTTTTTGCATCTACTGTCCGCCAACGTCCGCCGCTTTTTAATGGATGAATACAAAAATTACAGCTATTAGGACATCCCCGACTTTCATCAATTAAAAAAATCTTTATTTTCTGGTTATCTTTCATAGCAAGATATACATCGTCATCGTATACCGGCAATGCCAATTTATTTAAATCATCAACTCTCTTCATTGGTGTAGTTATTGTTTTACCGTTTTCTTTATATATTAAGTTGGGTATATCTTTTAATAACACTTTTCCCTCAACATAATTCGCAAGTAAAGGAAGAGTTTCTTCTCCTTCTCCATATACGAGGACATCAAAGACATTTGTCACATCAAACACCCTTTCATTAAACCAGTCCACATGAGGACCTCCTGCAAAAATTGGAAGTTTTGGATTGTTCTTTTTTAGTTCTTCCGCAATAATCATTGAACCTTCAAAACCTGCTCCAGACCATAACTTAAAACCAATAAAATCAAAGTTGCCGTTCTTGACAAATTTGCTAATTTCGTTACCTATATCTTTTATACTTTTGGTTTGCCTTGATTCAATTTTTCCACTTAAATCGTAGAACATATCTAAATCTTTTGTGACAGGCTTATCACCGGCAGATATAGATTGCATAATCTTTTTTGATAGATTACGATACTCATCAGAGTATTCATAGGGAAATAATTTCTCAACTACATCTACAGTAGAACAATCCCAAATTTTTGTTTTATGGTTTTCCCTCATTAAAGCACCGGCTAAATTGGCTAACCCATTATCCGGCATAAAGTTAAATGGTTCATTAGGATAACCTGCAAAATTTATTAATAAACTATTTGTTGCCATTTTCCAAATCTCCTTTAAAAATCGGGGACGGTTCTGGTTATTTAACTCTTTCCCACTTTAGGAGAACACCCACCATGTGACCAAATTGGTTTTAGTCCTCTTTTTTTCAATATCTCTTTAAATTCTACAGAACCATATGCCCCTTCTTTGAAAAATCGTTCTTCTGTCCGTTGCTCAAACAAACCATCGTTTATATATTCTTTGTATCTCTTTTTTCTATTATCTATGTCCTCACTTAATCCCATATATTCAGGATTAATATCTATTAAATTTGATTTCTCCCCCTCTGCATATACTTTATAACTGCTCCATTTGTATTCATTAGGATATTTCACAATACCGGCACTTACGGGATTCAGTTCTACATACCTACCACATTCAAGCAGATATTTTCCATCTTGTATCAAAAAACTCTTGAATCTATCCTGGAAAAAATGTCCTATACCTTTATACAACTTACGATAATATCTCATATAACTTACCATCATCCGCTTCATTGCTTCACTCAAATTCTTTCCTATGACTGATTTTATTATTATATGGATATGATTATTCATCAACACATAATGATACACCTTCAAATTGTATTTCTCTTTATTATCTTTAATTAACTCCATAAAATAACTAAAATCTTCGCTATTTTGAAATATCGGATTACGATTGTTTCCTCGTATCATTACATGATATGTTCCATCTTCAATTGTAAATCGTGCTCGCCTCGGCATTAACTATACTCCTTTATTATACTTGAACTCTTATATCCCAAATAACCAGAACCGTCCCCGATGTTTGTTAACTGAGCCATAATTTTATTTGCGCCCATGGTTGTTATTGCTGAAGCATATGTTTTACGGTATAATTCTATTAAACATTTGTAGAAATCCTTAGTGGGTAATTTTGTCGGTAAAACAGAATGGACAAAATCATACATTTGATAGTTGTGAGTTGTTAACTCATTATATTTTTCTTTGTAGAAATCGGTACCGGGTAGCGGTGTTAAAACAGTAAAAATCGGTTGTTTCAGGTTAAGTTTTTGTACATATTCCGCTAATCTGTCAAAATCTTCTTTTATATAATTTGGATTGATTATAAAATAGGCCGCTATTTCTACCCCATTTTCTTGTAAAATACTAACTGCTTTTTCATTGTTACTAATAGTATTATGTTTATTTAACTCTTTGAGTTCGTCGTCTTTGAATGATTCCAATCCGATAAGGACCAGTTCCATTCCGATTTCTTTCCATTTTTCCACAATTTCAGGATGTCTGACAATAGTATCTGACCGAGCATATAATTTATACGTTTTTTTAATTCCTCGTTTTTTTATTAATTCGTATATTTTTTCTGCTCTTGGTATATCGTGAAGAGCATTATCTTCTGCAAAATCTATAAAATGTTCTTTGATGTTTTCCAACTCATCAACAACTGATTCGGGACTACGTACAAAATATTTCCCATTATTTATTTTCCATAAAGCACAGAAATTACATCTGAAAGGACAGCCTTTAGAAGTCATTATTGAAGCAACAGGTCGCCAGGAACCACGAAAATATTCATTACGATGATTAGCTGTTAAACTTCTGTTTGGAACAGGCATATCGTCCATATTAGATATCAACTCCCGAGGAGTCGTAAAAAATAAATCTTTCTCTCCATTTTTAAAAGCAATTCCTTTTATATTTGAAAAAATATCTTTTTTTTCAAATGCATCTACGAGTTCTTTGAAAGTTACCTCCCCCTCTCCTATTACAACTACATCAATATAGCTTTCTTTAAAATCTTCCGGTATCATAGTAGCATGATGACCGCCTATTACTGTTAATATTTGTTGATTGTATTTTTTAATTTTGAAAAGTATTTCTTTGGCAATATAGACGTCTGGTGTTAAGCTTGTAATACCGACAATATCCGGTCGGAAAGAATCTAATGTTTTAGTTAAATTATTATCAATTCTCATATCGAGAATATGAACATCATGATGGGGTATTGAAGCAGCCAGTATTTCCAAAGCAAGTGGTTCTGTAAGAAACCCGGTTCCTGCGCCGATAATATTGGGGTTGAGTGGTGGTTGAATCAATAATACTTTCATAAAAATATGACTGTCAAGGAGAATCTACTACATAATTACGGAGCAGTAGCACGTATAATATGGCACGCCAAGGGCGTGCGACTACAATTATTAAAAACTAAATAAAAGATTAAAAGAAAATGTCTATTCCTATTTCAAGGCGGTTTGTAACATAGTTGTTTTTGCCGGATACGGGTATTCTGTAATTGCTATAAACTCGTACCGGGATTTTATAAATTTTATATGCGCTGTACTTTATTTCCGGCTGAAGAAATAAATAGTCTCCGGAAGTATTTTTTTCTTTTGACTCATCATATGTTTGAGAATTTGAAGTATAGTCATCCTTCATATCAATTCTTTCTTCTATCCTCATACTCGCTGATAATCCCTGAGCAACGATATCCCGTCTCTCTAAACCGGCCGCTAACCATAATTCATCACCGATTTTCTTTTTGTAGGTATTGCCTAGACGAGCTATCTGTGCATTAGATGCATCATATTCTCCTTCAAGCTGCAAGTTATATCTTAACATCCCACTTGCTACCCATGTTTTTTCTAACAGATAATAATCCACATAATTGGTAAATTCTATATAAGTCTGTCCGGTTCCTATATCAATATCTTCCCTATCGTTCGGGTCATCAACTTTACCTGTAGGTAATTTTACTGTACTTCTAAAAGTTAACGTTAGAATATCCGTCTTATAATACCTATATTGCCCACCTAATTTAACATCCCCGATACCGGATGCTTTCTGTTCAGGTATAGTTTGTGGCTCAAGTTTATAAGAGCGATAAGTATAAGGGATAATTGTTCCAACAGATAAATCATCTGTTAATCCATAACCATACTCCATTGCCGGCACATTTTCTCTGGCATCAGATTTAAATCCGGTAACTAAAGGTACTATTTTTCTATCTTCATTATATTTTTCAGATGCCCAGGTGCTTACATAATACACCTTGAGCCAAGAACGCCCTTTCGGCAAAACCTCACCCCATGGCGCACCGGCAAAAACATCTTTAAAACTCAAAATCAATACAACCCCAATTAAACTTAAAAACAAAAATACTTTTTTCATTTTCCCCCTTTTCTACTTCTAAAATTTAGATTCTATCTTCTGTCAATTTTACTCCTTTTATTAAAAACTGTCAATAATTTTAAATATTACCGACTTTGTGCATTTTGGAAATTACTATATGATTGAGGTATCTCTACTTTGAAATCTGTAACAATATTTCTGGGAACACTTTCAGGGATACTATCATATTTTTTCAAAATCATTGAAATATTGTTACCTCCAAGTCCAAAACCATTTATTAATGCAGCATCTATCTCACAAGTTTGTGATTTATTGGGAGTGTAATTAAGGTCACAATCCGGATCTTCTTCTTCATAGTTTATTGTCGGAGGGATACATCTGTTTTTTATTGCTAAAGCCGTAGTAATGGCTTGAATTCCTCCGGTTGCTGCTAATGGTTGTCCTACCATTGATTTTATTGAACTAATCGGTGTTTTATAGGCATGTTCACCTAAAGATAGTTTAATCGCATTCGTCTCCCTTTTATCTGATAACGGAGAAGAACTTCCATGTGCATTTATGTAATCTATATCTCCTGCTTCTAAATTTCCGCTTTTTAATGCCAGTTCAATTGCTTTTGCTACTTCGTTACCCATCGGTTCCATTCTTAACATGCTAAAACCATCGTTGGTAACTCCATAACTTGCTACTTCAGCATAAATGTCAGCATTTCTTTTTAAGGCATGCTCCAAACTTTCTATTATTAGAATACCACATCCTTCGGCTAATACATAGCCATCTCTATTTTTTTCAAAAGGTCTGCTTACTTTTTCCGGTTTTTCATTTCTTCTTGAAAGAACGCCTGCTGCACAAAATGCATTAAATGCAAACGGAACTAAAGGCGCTTCACTGCCTCCTGCAATAACAATATCTGTCTTACCTGACTTTATTAAATCAAGCGCATACGCAATAGCACTTAACGCAGAAGTACATCCTGTGGATATAGTAATGTTTGGTCCTTTAATCTTTAATTCTGATGCTATTACTCCTACTGCATAATTGTTGCTTGCTCTTGCAGAAGAAAAGGGATCAAGATTTTCCCAACCCTTTTCATGAAAGACAATATGCTGCTCCTCATCAATCTCTTCTCCTCCCAGTGTATTACCAAAAGAAATCCCCATTCTATAAGGATCTTCATTCTCGGGTTTTAATGCCGAATCCTCTATTGCCATTTTAGTAGCCACTAAAGCAAATTGGGTAAACCTGCTCAACATCTTTGACTTTCTTTTTTCCATATAATTTGCCGGATTAAAGTCTGAAACTTCACCGGCTATTTTGGTTGGATATTGCGAGGTATCAAAACTACTTATTTTTTTTATACCTGATTCACCTGATGTAATTGCTTTCCAATATCTATCTTTGCCAATACCATTCGGGGCAATTATACCGACTCCTGTTATTACTGCACGATTTGACACTAATTTACCTCCTTCAAAAATCTTAAAAATCCAAAAGTGATGTCAGTGGTGTCTAATAGAAAGAGGTGCAAATTATGTGCCAACAAATAAATCAATCCTATTTGAATTTGAATTAAAAGTGTATCTTTATTTGTGCAATGGTATACAATTTATTGTGCAATCTATTTTTTGGAACGCAGGTCTAATTTGGCTTGTTTGATAATGGGGCGTAGGTTAAAAGCTTCTATTTTGAAGATAATCGCGTTTCTGTGAATACCTAAAAGTTTTGCTGCTTTTGTCTGATTCCAATTAGCTTTTTCTAAAACTTTTAATACAAATTGTTTCTCAAATTCATACCTTGCTGCTTTTAGTGAAACAGTAGCATAATAGTCCTCGGGTTTTATTTCTTGTGAAAGCAAAATATCTACAGGTAATCTTTTATGAGATATAATATTTTCTTTACTTAATGCAATTAATCTTTCCATTACATTACGTAATTCTCTAACATTTCCAGGCCAGTCATAATTACTAAGATAAGCTACTGCTTCTTCTGATACCCCGGAAACTTTTTTATTAAATTCCTTATTATATAAGTCAATGAAATAATCCACTAACATCGGTATGTCTTCTTTTCTCTCCCGTAACGCCGGTGCAAAAATCGGTATAACGTTTAATCTATAATATAAATCCTCACGAAATTGTCCTGCTTTTACAGCTTTTTTTAAATCTACATTCGTAGCAGAAATTATCCTTGAATCAATTTTTATAATTTTGCTACTGCCTATCCTCTGGATTTCACGTTCTTCTAACACTCTCAATATTTTACTTTGTATATCTAACTTTAAATTCCCGATTTCATCAAGAAAAAGAGTACCTCCACTAGATAACTCAAATCTACCTATTCTTTGGGTAGTAGCATCTGTAAATGCTCCTTTTTCATGACCGAATAATTCGCTTTCTACTAAATTTTCCGGTATAGAAGCACAATCAACAGCAATAAAAGGTTTATCTTTTCTTGAGCCCTTATTATGGATTGCCCTTGCTATGAGTTCCTTTCCGGTACCACTTTCCCCTGTAATTAAAATTGTTGAATCATTATTGCTGACTTCTGAAATCATATTAAACACTTTGGTTATTTTTTCACTTTTCCCAACCATATTTTCATATATATAATTTTTAAGCGCTGCCTTTAAATAAATTATCTGCCTGTTTAAACCCTGCTTTTCTAAAACCTTATTTATAGTTGCCAATAAATCATCTATATCAAATGGTTTGGTGATATAATCATATGCGCCTAATTTCACTGCCTGAATTGCGGTACGGACAGTCCTTACTGCTGTAATCATTATTACCTCAACTTCATTATCTTCTTTTATCTTTTTTAATGTTTCTAACCCGTCCATACCAGGCATTAGTATATCCAGAAGAACTAAGTTAACAGATTCCTTTTGTAATATTTCCAATGCCTTGGTACCATCGTTGGCAATTAAAACATTATATTTATCCTCTAATAAAATCTTATAAGATTCTATTACACTTAGGTCATCATCAACTACTAAAATAGTAGATTTAACTTCTGTCATATAACCACCTATGTTTCTTTAAAATAATTAGTTTTTATTCTCCTGATTCTTTTCTACATACCGCAACTGTTCTGCGAGAAACATCAATTTTAAACTCGTTTTTCAGTATACATTTAATTTCCCTATCAGTCAAGTGATTATTTTTTTCATTTTCAATTATTTTTTTGATTATGTCTTTTCTTATATCTTTCTTACTCGGAAAGAAAAATTGCAATGGTACTTCCTTGTTTTGTGGAGTCTCAATACTTCTGTTAGCAATTGCACGGCTAACTAAACTATTATCTGACTTTATTTCTTTTGCCAATTCCATCTGAGTATACGGTATTATATCCTTTTTATCACCTGACAATAAATAACCTTTTTGTTTTTCAGTTATTTTTTTTATCACTTGAAAAATAGTCATCTTTTTATTATTAATAAGGTTTAGATTTTCTAATAATCTATCTATTTCTTTTAATTCTTCTTTTGAAAATGTACCTTGCTTTTTTAATTTTGAAAGATTGGAATAATTAATTATATATTTCCCCTGACTGTATTTTGGAGAAAAATAATTTATAATAAAACCTTTTGAACCATCATCGTCAATTTTAGCAATTTTATAATAATTTATATTTAAATTACCTTGTATCGCTGAAGGATAATAAAATTCATTATGAACAGATAATTCATTGATTAAATTATATATTTTTTTTACATCCTTTTCAGATATTTTACATATTGAGCTTATTTCTCTAGTAGATTTTTCAACATTATTATATAGAAAGTATTTTTTTAAATTAGCTATTCCTAATTTTTTTATAATAGAAACTGTTTCTTTCCGTTTAGAAATTAACGATTCAACTTCAACATTATCTGTTCTGTTTATGTTAGCTTTTTCATTAAATTCTAAGAAATCTGAAGAAAAATCAGTTTTTGAGAATCTTCTATTACTTATTATTCTTTGATTTTTATAATAAAACGACGACAACTTTTTAAATAAGAAACCCTTTTCAACATCTTCAACTAACTGAGCGTATTTATTTTCAGGAAGTTTTATAATTTCAGACAAACGTATTTTAGCAGTAATATTAAACTTTTGTTTAAAAAAAATACCTTGTTTTTGTCTGATTTTTAAATTCATAGCAAAAAATTATGTAAGAATATAACATAACAATGCACCTTAATGAAAAATTCTTGGTTAATTTTACTTATTTTACATTATTCTGTGCAATATATCAATAGTTATATATCATTTATAAAAATAAAAAGCCCACTATGCTGGGCATTTCTAGCTTTTTAATATCATATTACTAAATGTTTTTTTATTCAGAATCGAGTTTCAGGACTGCCAGGAAGGCTTCCTGGGGGATTGATACGTTGCCGAATTGTTTCATTTTCTTTTTGCCTTCTTTCTGCTTTTCAAGAAGTTTTCTTTTGCGGGAGATATCACCGCCGTAGCATTTGGCGATGACGTCTTTCCTCAATGCACGGACATTTTCACGGGCTATGACTTTATTGGCTATTGATGCCTGGATTGGTACTTCAAATAGCTGGCGGGGAATGAGTCCTCTTAATTTTTCAACAATCTTTCTCCCATAAAATTCAGCATTATTTTTATGAATAACAAAAGAAAGAGCATCAACGGGTTCGTTATTAACAAGGATGTCTAACTTGACCAGCTCGGATTCTTTATAATCGCAAATTTCATAATCAAAAGATGCATAACCGGAAGAGACCGACTTTAAATTATCATAAAAATCTACAATGGCATCTGCAAGCGGCATTTCATACGTGAGTTTCACCTTGTCCTCAGTAATATATGTCATGTCCAGGAAATCGCCACGCTTGCCTTCACAAAGAGCCATTACATTGCCAACGAATTGGGCGGGTAAAATGATTGTGGCTAAAATATATGGTTCATAAACCTTATCAATAAACTGTTTTTCAGGAAATTTTGACGGGTTATCTATCTCAACTACAGCTGATTTATCTACATCGTTAAGCTGTAACGCCCTTGAGGGTGTTTTATTTTCTATATATTTAATTTTATACCGGACATTGGGTGCGGTAATAATCAAATTCAGGTCAAACTCACGTTGCAGCCGTTCTTTTATAATATCCATATGCAAAAGTCCCAAGAAACCGCACCTGTAACCAAAACCAAGAGCAACTGATGTTTCCGGCTGGTAAAAAAATGCAGAGTCCTCAAGATGAAGTTTCCCTATTGCTTTTGTAAGATTGTTATAATCTCCGGGATTTACCGGGTATAACCCGCAAAAAACAAATGGTTTTAATTCCTTGTAGCCGGGGTGCTGCATAGCGGTTGGATTTTCAGCGTCTGTAATTGTATCGCCGATTTTTATTTTATGAATATCTCTTATCCCGAGAATAACATAACCTACTTCACCTGCCGATAGCTTATCTGTTTTTTGCCGGCCTGCGGGTATTGAGGGATTTTGGACCTGGAAAAACCCGACTTCTTCAACGTCGAACTTTTCGCCGGTTGAGAAAAAAAGCACCTTCCTGCCATTTACAAATTCACCCTCAAAAACACGGATATAAATTATCACCCCTCTGAAAGAATCATAATGCGAATCAAAAACTAACGCTTTGAGCGGTTTTTTAACATCATCGGCAGGTTGCGGAATCTTCTCAATTATTGCATTTACAATTTTATCCGTACCAATATTTTGTTTTGCTGAAACAAGAATCGGCGGCTCTGTAATTTTCAATATTTTCTCTATTTGATACTGGGTCTTTGGAACATCAGCTTGTTTTAAGTCAATTTTATTAATTACAGGAATTATTTTTAAGTTATGCTGTTTGGCAAGTTCATAATTAGAAAGGGTTTGAGCTTCAACACCCTGCGAGGCATCTACAAGTAATAGACATCCTTCGCAAGCGGCAAGTGCACGGGAAACTTCATATGTGAAATCAACATGGCCCGGCGTATCAATAAGATTTAACTGGTAGGTTTGGTTATCAGGTGCAGTATAACTAAGCCGGACAGCTTTCGCTTTTATTGTAATCCCGCGTTCTCTTTCCAAATCCATAGCATCTAAAACTTGTCCTTTGTGCGAAGTGGTTATTGACGATGTAAACTCCAAAAGCCTGTCTGCAAGAGTAGATTTACCATGGTCAATATGGGCTATGATTGAAAAATTACGAATATTCATATAATATTTAGTGTGATTTACGCTGTTTAACTCTTTTAATTAAAAGTTCTCTGTTAGACTCGGCTAGAATTTCATCGGTTATCTTTTTGGCAGTTGCAAGATCTATTTTTCTTATTTCTTTTTTTAATCTTAAAACGGAAGAAGAAGCCACGCTAAAGTGTTCAAGCCCTAATCCTAAAAGTATTTCGGCATATGATGGGTCACCTGCCATTTCACCGCACATTGAAACCCACTTCCCTGCTTTATGACCGGCATCTATTATATTCTTCAAAAGTCTTAAAACGGAAAGATGCAACGGTTCGTAAAGATGGGTAACAAATTCATTGACTCTATCAACGGCAAGAGTATATTGTATCAAATCATTGGTCCCGATAGATAGAAAATCGGATTCTTTTGCTAAAATATCTACTGTTAATGCCGCAGACGGGATTTCGATCATTATACCAACCTCAACATCCTCGTCAAATTGAATGTTTTTACTTTTTAATTCTTGTTTGACTTCATTCAGTATGACATTTGCAGCACGAAGCTCGTCTATCCCGGAAATCATCGGATACATTATATTAACATTACCGAAAACCGACGCTCTTAAAATCGCTCTAAGTTGTGTCTTAAATATCTCAGGATATTTAAGGCAGAATCTTATTGCCCGCAGACCCATAAATGGATTTCTTTCTTCGCCCATCTCAAAAAAAGGAAGAAGTTTATCGCCGCCTAAATCCATAGTCCTGATTACCACCGGGTTAGGAAAGACCTTTTCCACAACAGACCTGTATGATTCAAACTGCTCATCTTCGGTTGGGAACTCTTTTCTATTCAAAAAAAGATACTCTGTTCTGAAAAGACCTATACCTTCCGCACCATTTGCAATTACTGATTTTATTTCGTCCGGAATTTCAATATTTGAAGCAACAACAATTTTTTGCCCGTCCATGGTAATTGCCGGCAGATCAATAAACTGGATAAGTTCCTGCTGTTCGGTTAAATAAAGATGCTGTCTTCTTTTGTAGTTATTCATTGTATCTGCATCGGGCTTAACAATAATAACACCTTCTATCCCGTCAACAATAACAGCATCACCATGGGTAATATGTGACGTAATATCTCTCATCCCTACAACTGCCGGTATTCCTAATGCTTGCGCCATAATCGCCGTGTGTGAGGTCTTGCCGCCGATATTCGTGGCAAACCCTATTACACTTTCATCTTTCATGGTAATTGTGTCTGTCGGCGTAAGATTATTAGCAAAAATAATCGAGCCTTCTGTAATATTAGTCAGTGTTTTTCTGTGAATCCCTATCAAGTGTTTCATAACTTTCTTGCCGACGTTAAAAACATCCTTTCCCCGCTCTTTAAAATACTCGTCTTCTATCTTTTCAAATGCTTGTGAATTTTCTTCAATCACTTCATGTAATGCATATTCGGCATTAATTAATTTTTTAGTTATCTTGGAAACGACGTCATTTTTAAGTGTCGGGTCTTCAACAATAAACAGGTAGGCGTCAAAAAGTTTTATGTACTTTTTGCCAAGCCGTTTCATCGCCTGATTTTTTGTTTTTTCAAGTTCATTTTTTGCATCTTCAACTGCTTTTTTAAATTTTTCTACTTCTCCATGCACTTCTTCTTTTGAAATGGTCCTTTTTATAACATAAAAATCCTCATCTTCAATAACAAATGCCTTGCCTATCGCAATACCGGACGATGCCGGGATTCCTTTATATAACATAGTTTTATGCTCCTATTAATAAATAAGTTATACCGACCAAGGTCGGCAACTACAAATATAAATTAATTATAGCACCGCAAGGCGGTGCAACTACGCTTTTAAACACAAATCTCAATCAATCTTCTTCAAATTTTCGGTCAACTAAAGCTTCAACTGCCTTTATTAATTCGTTTTCGTCTTCACCATTTGCTAAAATACGTAATTCAGTATCCATCCCTGCTGCAAGCATCATTAAACCCATTATAGATTTACCATCCACTTCTTGTCCCTCTTTAATTATCTTTACTGACGACTTAAACTTCGATGTCGTCTGGACAAAAAGAGCCGCAGGGCGGGCGTGCAATCCGAGTTTATTTTTTATTTTTACAGTTTTTTCAATCATAAATAAGTTAGTGCCGACCAAGGTCGGCAACTACTCCAACATTGTAGTGGCAGAGCTTGCTCTGCCTACATCTTCAAATCTGTTCCATATCCATTTTTAATGTAAATTTATATTTTCCTTTCGGTTCCAGTAAAAACTTTTTATTAACTGTAACTGATGAGCCTTGATATGTTTTTTCAAAACCGGCTTCGGACAGTGAAATCGTCCATATCGGGAAAACCCAGAAATCAAATAAATCCGATGCCTCCATTTTTAAATTAAAACCACCGTAAATGTCACTGATTATCAGCGATTTCATTTTTTCAAAAGATGTTTTTGCTGAAAAATTCTCTTTTCTTTCACCGGCTAAGTAGAAGCATTTTTCATCATTCGGATTTGAAAGAGCAAGATTGAACTCGCAGCCATACCATAATTCCATTGCTTTTTCGTGGTTATTTGTAATTTCATAATCTATATTTACCGCTGTCTCTTTTATGTTTATCGTTTTCAAAACCTGTATTGGAATTAAACCGCTTTCAAGCCAAAGATGGCCGTCTCGTTTTAAACTGATATCCTTTGTTTTTGTTTTCCGGCTTTTTGATTCAATATTATACGGCTGATTTACAAAATCACCGATTTCCCCGTATTCACAATCGTTATATTTTTCTAAGGTTGTTGCCTTATGAAAAAAATGGTCAAGGAGCGAACACCTGTTATACCAGTCGTACTTCAGATATTTCTGTAATCCGAGTTCCTTTGTATAATAAGCATTGTGAATTGTTTCCAGTTTTTTACCTTCTATTTTTATAGTAGCACTGTCAACTTTTCTATGATATGCTTCAAACCTCCGGGTCAGGACATCGGTTAAATTAAAACTAACCGGCTTGAAGTCAAGTTCAGTTATCGCCCCGCCATATGATGGTTTTAAATAAACATTTATATTTTTAGTAGTCGCAATTATTTCTTTTTGACCGTCTTTGTCAAAATCACAGATTTCTGTTGATGGCGGAATTGAATTCTCTGCTTCTATCAGATTTTTGTAAATTGCGTGCCTCAAATGCGGAAGATATAAACCCCCGAAAATTCCGTGCCAATACGCACAATTACACTGACCTTTATACAAAAGGTTTACAGGGTCATCTGAACCTGACTCTTTTAACGACTGTGCAGCTGTATCATTTTTTAATTCTTTTATTTTTTCACTAATATAAAGCATTTTTTTGTGCATGTTGTTTGATTCTGAATATTTTGTCAGGAAATTTCTCCAGAACCCGCCTTTTAAAAACCTTTTCAGGTTGTCGTCCGAATTAATAATAGCTTCTTCAAAATCAACTTGTGTTTTGGCAGGGAGTGACCATTCACTCATTTCAAAATACGAAGTTGCCATAAGATAAATCCTGTCTACTGCAGGATATTTTTTAATATATTCTGAAAATGTCGTTATATTAATCCAATCGGAATTTTGTTCTAAAAGCACAAGAAATTTTTCAAGCCATTTTTCTTCATAACATGTTTTATATGTTTCGGGCCAAATGCCGAATTTTTCGCCGTCATCAGCCATAACAAGTAAAGTTGAAGGGTCATCGGATGCTTCACTCTTAAGGTAATTTATCGTATCTTCCGGTTGCGCAAACGGCATAGTGTATCTTAATTTCTGGCATATGGGGAATATTTTAAGCGGTACTCCCTGGTCCTCTGTTATAAAATAGCCGCGCAGTTTTTTTTCATCAATACCGGAAGCAAGAAAATGCGCATCATCAAGAACAATATATTCAACGCCTGCTTCGTTTAATATCTTAGCAAGTGTCGGCTCCCAAACCCGTTCAGCAAGCCACAATCCTTTCGGAGTGCATAAAAACTCTTTTTTTATATAATCGGTTAGTTTTTTTATTTGACCGTTCTTATCAATATCAGAAATTACAGGTAAGATAGGTTCATGATATCCGCCGGTCAACATTTCCGCCTGACCTTTTTTTACGAGTAATTTAAGACGGCTGATTATATCCGGTCTATTCTTCTCAAGCCAATCGATAAGACACCCTGTATAATGGATTACTATTTTTACCTTAGGATGTTTCTCAATAACACTTAAAAACGGCTCGTATGCCGTCTTTACAGCCCACTCAAAAACATTGTCAAAATTCCCTACAGGTTGATGGTTGTGTACTCCAAAAATAAAATTTATTTTTTTCATTTTTTAAGCGCCCCTCTTTTAAGACTGTGTAATGTAGATTCTGAAATTAGGGAAATAGAAATTGACAGAAATATGCTTTGCGAAACTTATTGTAATTTATGGAAACTTGTTGTTTTATTTTTTTCAAATCCGCCGATGGCTTAGTGGCGGACTACTAATTTCTATTTATTTCTACCAATTTCAATATATTCCTCCAGTCTCCTAATATCTATTTTTAATCTTTTATCACTACTTTAGCAAAATCCCTAAAATCAATTTCTGAAAAAACAGTATCTATGTTTTCGGTTTCTTTCAAAAATGTAAGAAACTCATTAGTTTCAATACCTTGTTCTTCTATCGCAGCAGCAAGACGGCAAAAACGGTTAAAATGTAAAAGAAATCTTTCAGTAGCATATTCTTTCGCCTGTTTTGTTGTAATTAAAAAAGCCCAATCAGATGATTGTAGCAAAAGCAGTTCCCGTGCTGCTTGTTTTAATGTTCTTAAGGTATTAGCCGGAATATTATTATTCTTAAATATCTGGACAACATCCTCCATTTGAAGCTCGGCATCATGAATATAAGGCCACATCCACTTTGTTTCCGGGTTAAGCCACATATAATGGTTGCTGTCCTCACCCCAGGATGACTCGGCAATTTCAGCAACACATTTCGGTTTATGTTCCTGCAAATACTCAGATGGCGTTAGAAGCGATACTTTCGGATTTTGGGATATTTTGATTAATACCTGTTTTAACCATTCAATACCCTCAAACCACCAGTGCCCGAAAAGTTCAGCATCATACGGAGCGGTAATCATTCCATAATCGCCATTTTTTTTATTAAATTCGTCAAGTTTTCTTTCCACAACATTACTGAAATGCCCGGCATCTTCTTTTATTTTTTCAGAAACATTTTTTAAATTATAAATTTCTTTTAATCCTAAATCGACTTTTGTTGAAGTAACCCGCCAATACTGCAAACCTGAATCATAATCATTCTTGTAAAATTCACGATATTTACCATCAGCAGGATACCCATGTTCACTGGACCACACTAATTGCCCTGTCTCTTTGTCTCTTCCAAAAACCGCAACACCATCTCTCGTAAGATACGGCAATAAAGTCGTCTGTTCTATTTTTTTATTCTCACAAAACGCCTGACCGCATTCTATTCCGGAACTATCAACAATAAAATATTCCACACCTAAATCGCATAGGAATTTATCAAGAGAAGGACTACGGTATGATTCTTTATTGCCTGCCTGAACATTTTTCCCCTGCCTGTAGGCACACTCAGGAAGCCATACACCTTTTGGTTTTCTATCAAAATGTTTTTTATATGTATCAATCCCGATTTTTAACTGTGCATAAATTGAAGAATCGCAGGATAAAAGCGGCAGATACCCGTTAGTTGCTGCGGATGTCATAATTTCTATGTTGTTGTCATCCTGCAGTTTTTTAAAAGCCGCTATAATATTCCGTTGATATTTATTTTTGAAATTATCAAGAATCTTTACAAAAATATTTCTATAAAATTCAGCAAGGCACTTATAATCGGACTGGTGCCTTGCAGAAAACTTTTCAATATCAAATTCAGCACGTTTAATTTTTTCGGAAACAAATTCTTCAAACCTTTTTATAAAATATTCATCCGCCAGTTGTTCTATTAAAACAGGGGTAATATCTATTGTTGCTTTATAGGGAATATTATTTTCTTTAAGTTCATAAAAAACATCCAGAAGCGGAATATACGTTTCTAAAAGACCTTCTAACAACCACTCTTCCCCAAACGGCCAAGTCCCAGCTTTTTTTACATAAGGTATATGACTATGTAATATAAAGCAAAAACCCCCATTAGCATTTTTCATACCAGCTACAATTATACTTCAATTATATTATTTTTCAAGGAAAATTTTCCACGATTAGTTTTGTAATAGGTAAAACCGGCAAGGTGGGTTAATATTGAATTACTGATGTCTTACCTACTTGTCTTGCACCATGTAAGACAATGACATCTTTTGTATCAATAAATTGTTTTATGTATTTAACTATCTCTCTTTTTAATATTTGCATAAATACCTCCAAATATAAACCTATGTGTAGTATACACTATATTTAATATAATGTCGAGTGATAAATCGTTCATATTTCAACTTTCAGGGGCATGTCAATTATGTTCAAATACACATTAACATTTGGTATAATGAATGGGGGCAGATCACTTTACAACCTTATTTACTCCAATTAATTCACTAATACTGTTTATAAATAGCTTGTCGCCAAAATATATCTGCCCGGTTACTTTCAAGAACCAAAACCCTTTTATTTTTAATGTGAAACGGTCATGGTTCTTAATCTTATCTACTCTTATTGCCTGTTACTAATTGCTTTAAAAAATTTACTTTATTTTGAATATCTTTATCATTTGGTGCTAAACTTAAAGCGATTTCAAATTCTTGAAGTGATTTAAAATATTCTTTCTGCTCATAATATAAAATGCCTAAATTGTTATGTGCTTTTGTATAATTTGGATTTAACCTTATCGCTTCTTTGTATTCTTTCACAGCTTCATCAAATCTTTTTAAATTGTGGAGTAAAAAACCAAGATTATAGTGTGATTGTGCAAGATGCGGATTTATTTCTATGAGGATCCTTAGCTCATTCTCTGTTTCTCCAAGTTTTTTTGAATTATATAGCAATGTTCCTAGGTTATTTCGTGCCTCTATATAATTAGGATTTATCCTTAATGCTTCCCTATATTCTTTTTCAGCTCCTTCAAATCTTTTTGTATCATTTAGTAAAACTCCGAGATTAAAGTGTGCTTCTGCATAATTCGTATTTATTTTTATCGCAACTCTATATTCATCTTCAGCTTCTTTAAATCTTTTTAAATTTTTAAACAAAGATCCTAGACTGTTATGTGTATATTCATTATCTGGCTTTATCTTTATCTCTTCTATATATTCTTTCTCCGCTTCATTATATCTTTTTAAATCTTCTAATAAAAGTCCATATTTATAGTGAACATCTACACAATTTTGATTTAAATTTATAGCTTCCCTATATTCTTTCTCTGCTTCATTATATCTTTTTGATTCACGTAGCAGATCTCCAAGATTGATGTGCGACGGTATGTTATTAGGATATTTTGAAATAACGTCTTGCCACAAAAGAATCGGTTGTTGAAAAAGCTGATTTCTTCTAAATGTAAATATTGATAGCAAAACTATATGTATTAGTAGCAAACTAATTAACATTTTATCTTGAACTTTTAACTTAGATATAATATTTAAATTGTTACCTAATACTGTTTTGGTAGAAAACAATAAAAAGTAGAGAATTATAATCGTTAAATAAAAACCAAATCCTGAAATATACAAACGGTTATCGACCATGGAACTAGTAGTAGAAAAAAAACTTGATGTTGGTGATAAAGTAATGAAATACCATAAAATGGAAAACAAAAATATTTTCGTCATACTTGTTCTTTTCTTATATAACCACCAACTTATTATCAAAACTGCCATAATAACTATGAACGAAACTATTATCTGGGGTTCATATACCGTTTTGACAGAGTAATATACACCACGGTATATGCAAACATCAATAGGCACTAGAAGAAGCAGAAAGTATTTAAGTACCACGTAGCACTGACTAGCAAGATACAATAAAGGTTTACATAAATTTTCTGCCTCCAAATCACCAATTCCCCCAAAATAAAAATATCTAAATAACAAAAAAACAATAATTAAAAGTCCGAAAATTATATAATAATATTTATTTTTAATAACTTTTTGCATGTCAAAGTTACTCAAAAATATATAGTCAAAAATTAAAATAATTACTGGAAGTGTAATGGCGTCCTGTCTTGAAAATAATGCTAAAATAAAACTTAATACTGATATACAGTAATATAGCAACTTTTTCCTTTCTATTGCTAGTACAAAAAATATTAAAGATGATAAATAGAAAAATGCCATCAAAACCGTAGAGCGACTGAATACATATGATACCGAACTTGTATTAACAGGATGGATTGCAAAAAATAAAGCTACAAAAAATGGTAATGAAATCGAATCTTTATTATAAGCATATAAAATAATTTTCCTTGTCAAAATAAATATCAATATAGATGTTAATATGTGAACAATAAGATTAAATAAATGGTAACCAAATGGGTTTAATTTTCCAAAATAATAATTTACCGTGAAAGTAAGATACGTTAAAGGTCTGGAAGGGTCATTCCTTTTAAAATTTTTATTCTCATTATATTTATAAATAAGCCTGGTTGTAATATTGTCTAATCTTTTTATATCGGGGTTTTCTACTATTTTTGCTATATCATCAAATATAAACGGTGCATGAAGAGAAGGCAAGTAGATAATTGTTGTAACAATAATTATCAAACTAATTGCAAACCATTTTTTTTCAATAAGTTTTTTCATATTTAAAAGTATATTATATTTTAGTGTATTTTACAAGAAAAGATTTTGTGGTTAGAATTTTATACTAAAACTGATTCTATGTGTGTTGCCAAGGTCACCGTAGGATATAAATATACCCTCTCGCCTCTTTCCTCGCTCTGCAGAAGAGGATAAAAAAGAAGCAGTCAGGCTCGGCAATTACATAAAAACATTATAAGTAATTTTTGTAATCAATATTCGGAAAGATATTGTCCCTGTTCTCAAGGTCGGATAAAAAACCTTCGTCTATCTGATTTCTTTCTATTTGTTCAAATAAGATAGTAAACTGGGAAATATGGTTTTTTGTTCTTTTATGAGCATACTGAACCATAGTGCCGGATGTCATAATAAACGCCCAATCGGATGCCTGTGCAAGCAGTAATTCTCTTGCTGCCTGGTTAAGGGCACGTTTTTTTAATTGCTGGGCATCGGGGTTCTTTCGTGCAATTTCAACCATTCTCTCGGCGGCTTTATGAAGATGCCGGTAAACCCAGTCATTTGTACCATTAAGCCAGAATTCGTTATAACCTTTGTCTCCCCAAGATGACATGGACAACTGTAGTACCTGGTTATCCGGTTGAATTTGCAAATATTCCGAAGGTGTTATTGTCTTTATAGTTTTTTGGTCAAAATGTATTTTCCTGAATAAATACTCTAAAAAGTCAGGTCCCTCATACCACCAGTGACCGAAAAGTTCGGCATCATACATTGAAACGACTATCGGCTTTCTCTTCAATAAGTTTAAAAGATAATCTACCTGCTGCTGGCGATTGAACATAAAATTACCGGCATGACTTGCTGCTGCTTCTTTCGCTTCATCATAATTATACGGTTGTTTGTCCGCGAGATTAACGTTTCCGGTTATTTTATAATTTTTTATACCTACATTTCTCCTTATACCGTCAGAATGCAAGTATGATTTAATATATTCATAATCCAGGTCATAACCAACATCCCTGTAAAATTCCCTATATCTGAAATCGCCGGGATACCCGATATCTGCAGACCATACCTGGTGTGCCGATTCCATGTCCCTTCCAAAAGCAGCTACACCGGACGGGCAATAGACCGGTGCAAAAACCCCATACCTGGGACGTGGTGTTCCATATAAAATACCGTGAGTATCAACAAAAAAATATCTTAAGCCGTTCTCTTTTAATATATTATCTACACCAGGGGTATACCCGCATTCGGGAAGCCATATACCCTTGGGCGCCCTGCCGAATTTTTCTTTATAATCAGAAACCCCTACCGCTATTTGTGCTCTTTTTGAATTATCACTAATCATTAACGGTAAGAATCCGTGCGTAGCACCGCAAGTAATAATTTCAAGTTTGCCTGTATCCTGGATTCTTCTAAATGCATTTATTAAATTACCGCCGCACTTGTCAAAAATTTCACGGCACTTTTTTAATTTCTTGTTGTACATCTGTGCTGTATTGTAGAATTGTCCCTGGTTTTTGGTCCTGAAAAGTTCCTTTTCGGAAAGCTCTACCAGTTTGCCAAGATACCGCTTGTACCTGTACTGCAAAAGTTCATCCGCAAACATTCCGCACAGGGTCGGAGTAAGTGACATTGTTATACGGAAATCAACACCATCCGATATAAGTCGTTCAAACATATCCAGAAGAGGAATATATGTTTCTGTAATACCTTCAAACAACCAGTCCTCTTCCAAAAAATCATCATGTTCAGGATGGCGAATGTAAGGAAGATGAGCATGTAAAACCAGACACAAATAACCTTTTTCCATAATTTAATATCCTTTATAACAAGTCAAGCTTGCCAAGGGCCTAGCGACAACTACAAAAATTAATTATATTGTAGTTTCACGCTCTCGGCGTGATATTATTGAAATTCCCGGACATCAACTTTAACCTGGAGTTCATTTTGCACCATTAGATGGTGCCTCTACAAGCTATTTATTGGCACCATGAGATGGTGCAGCTACAAATTAATTAACTGTCTATTTGGTTTTTCTTTCTGCTGTTATCTTTATTTTACGTTCTTCTACTTTATCTTCAGAGACTGCTTTTATATCAAATACTTTATCACCATCAGGAAAATCTACCCTTATAGAAAATGTCCCGTCAGGATTCAACTTTACCGCTTTCCCGTTTATCGTTAGCGCTGCTGTAGGCTCTGTCGCTCCATATACTATCAATTCTGCATCCGCCA